>JAAZMM010000115.1 GCA_012798805.1 Bacteroidales bacterium | reverse complement strand
GAGAAACTCCCGTGGTTTGTGATATTTGCCGCAAGCGGCTTAATTGGTTCCATTTTTCTGATAAAACCCCTGAATGCGTTGTTGCTCGGGGAGTCTTATGCTGCCAATCTGGGAGTTCGTGTCAAGAGAGTTCGCATAGCCATACTTATCTGTACAGGTATTCTCACCGCTGCCACAACTGCCTTCTGCGGCCCAATCTCCTTCATAGGTCTGGCTGTGCCTCATATTGCCCGACTGCTGCTCGGAACCTCCAACCACAAACAGTTATTGCCGGTTACCCTGATCTCAGGTGCCTGCGTAGCACTTCTGTGCAACATGCTGACGGTGGTGCCGGGCAGCAATGCCATACTTCCGCTTAATGCCGTCACCCCGCTCATAGGTGCTCCGGTCATCATTTATGTAATTGTCAACCGCAAGAATATCCAATATTTCAACTAAGAGATGAAAGAGCAAATTACCATATCGGCAAATGGACTCGCCATCGGATATTCTCTGAGGGGCGGCAGGCACAAGGTTATCCACAACTCTCTCGACCTTGCACTCAGAAGCGGTGAAGTAACATGTTTGCTCGGCCTCAACGGTGCCGGTAAATCCACTCTTATCAAGACTCTCTGCGGCTTCCTTCCCCCATTGGCAGGTGGTGTAACAGTACTTGGAGCCCCGCTTAAAAGCTACTCTCACGATCGCCTTTCCACTATTATCGGGGTGGTACTTACCGAGAAAACCAACGCCGGAGGCATCACAGCCTATGATCTGGTCTCGTTGGGCAGATATCCGCACACAGGTCTCTTCGGACAGCTCAAAGAGAGCGATCACAAAGCAATAGCAGCCTCTATAGAGGCGGTAGGCATCTCACACAAAGCCTCTTCTTATGTCTCCGAATTGAGCGATGGTGAGCGTCAAAAGGTCTTTATAGCCAAAGTACTGGCTCAGGAATGCCCTATAATCATACTAGACGAACCGACTGCATTTCTGGATGTCACAAGCAGAATAGAGATAATGGTGCTTCTGCGCAAGCTTGCCAGGGAGCAGCATAAGAGCATTTTGCTTTCCACCCACGATCTGGATTCCGCCATACAGCTCGGAGATAAATTGTGGCTTCAGGAGAGAGGGGCTGAAGATGGAAGTACCTCTGTTCCGCTGGTCTGCGGCACACCGGAGGATTTGATTCTCAGCGGGATACTGGAATCTTTCTTTGGCAGGAAAGGGGTGGTTTTTGATTCCTATTCGGGAAAAATTTCTCCTGTTCCTTCGGAAAATCCCGTCGGTATCGACGGGGAAGAACGGAGTGCATTTTGGGCCGGATATGCGCTCAAGCGCAATGGATTTGCTCCCACGACTCCGACAAAAGAGATTATTTCGGTGAAATGCATTTCACCTGCGGAATTTGTAATCTCATTTCCTGAGGGAAAAACCCTGAAAGCAACCTCGGTTGAGGAGTTGCTGGATATTTTTACCAATTCATCTTCTTGACGGCACGGCACTCCAGACCCTGCTCGTAAATCCAATCCACAAGCTCCCCGTCCACAGATACTCTGTATTTGCTCGAATAGAGCGAAACAGTCTCTTTTCCTCCATTGTGGCCAAATGAGAGATCGATAAAAAGAGGTGTCTCACCCTTATGTTCGCGTAATTTCTTTGTCAGGGCTTTGCGGAACCGGGCATTTGAATGCTCCAGATCCATTGCTATATGGAATTCCTTGAAAAATTGCTCTTTTGCATTGGAGAGAAGGGTCATATTGGCTATGAAAAGGCGATATTCGGGCACCTTTTTGTTGTCCGATGTCTCCCTGCGGTAAAGTTCTTTCGTAATACATCTGATCAACAATGCCGTGTGATCCTTCATATAATTTATATATGCCTCATAGTTTTTTCCGGAAAGAGAGAATGTATGGCTGCCGTTAAAATCCTCTACGGTAAATGTACACCAGGGGCGGTTGCCATTGCGGGTATATTTTACCTGTACATCAGTCACCAGACCCCCAACTGTAAATTCTATGTTTTGAAGTTTGGGGTCCCTTGAAAGATTATCCTCGATATTGCGCACCTCACCCAGTTCAACCGTCACGAAATTATCAAATTCAAATCTGAATTTATCCAACGGATGGGAAGAGATATACATACCAACCAGCTCTTTCTCCTTCTTAAGAAGCTCTATCTCATCATATTCCCGGAGAGGCGGGATCTCAGGGCGTACAGGCCTCATCTCTTCAATATCCCCGAAGAGACCTCCCTGCATCACGGTATCATTCTGATATTTGTAGGTATATTTGAGAAGCTCATCGACAAAGGTCTCATCCTTATTGTTGAAAAGGAAAT
>JAAZMM010000124.1 GCA_012798805.1 Bacteroidales bacterium | reverse complement strand
TGATGGAAGGACATGCAATCCACCGTACGGAACCCATTCATCGCAGGTTTGTCTATTTAGGTAAACTCCTTACTGAAAAAGGACGTCTTATAGTGACAGGAGGTGGTCCGGGAGCCATGGAAGCAGCTCACCTTGGTGCCTGGATGGCCGGCAGGAGCAATTGGGAAGTGGAGGATGCAATCAGCATGGTTGTTACAGCTCCTTCATATAAGGACCGCAATTGGCTCAAGACTGCTTTTGAGGTGCTTGAAAAATATCCCCAGACAAAGTTTAGGAGTCTGGGTGTACCCACTTGGTTTTATGGTCACGAACCTGCCTGTATCTTCTCTACTGACATTGCAAAATATTTCGCAAACAGCATACGTGAAGATGGTATCATAACCATTGCACATGGAGGTATAATCTATACACCCGGCAGTGCAGGAACAATGCAGGAAATATTCCAGGATGCAGCTCAAAACCATTATTTTATGGATGACGAATCAGCTCCCATGATCTTTTTCGACTCTGATTACTGGACAAACAGGATCCCGGTTTACAAATTCCTGCAGGATTGTATGAAAATCAGGAGCTACGCCAATCTGCGTCTTTCGATGACTGACGACATCAACGAGGTATATGGCATCCTTGAGGAGTATGTCAAGATGTTGGAGGCCTCTGAGGATTCAAATGGTCAGTAAGTTGCTAGAAATCCCTTGGATTTACTCTGGTGCGCTTTTTGATATTATAAGAGAACGTGTTCTCTTTTGTTAATACATTTGCAAAATAAACTGAAAAATCATATAACTGATATTTATGAAACTCGATGGAAGAAGAGTCAGTGACAATGTTGACGACAGACGTGGTTCCAGGCGAACTCTCAAGGCCGGTGGACTTGGCCTTGGCGGAATTATTATCATAGGTCTGATTGCCTGGCTTATGGGAGGTGACCCTGCCGAGGTTGTCAACCAGGTCACGGAAATGAGCACTACCACCCCGCAGACGGAATATATACCTTCACCTGAAGAGGAGGCATTGGCTACATTTTCAGCACAGATCCTGGCCTCTACTGAGGATGTTTGGGGCGAGATTTTCAGGAAAAACGGCCATACATATATTCCTCCCAAGCTTGTTCTATATACAGATCAAGTGACTTCCGGTTGTGGTGGCGCATCGGCCGAATGCGGGCCTTTCTATTGCTCCGCAGACCAATCGGTTTATATTGACCTTTCATTCTTTATGAACATGAAACAACAGCTCGGAGCTGATGGCGACTTTGCCTATGCCTATGTGATTGCCCATGAAGTTGGACATCATGTCCAATATTTGCTTGGAACATTGCAACAGGCTCATTCGCAGATGAGAGGTGTCACTCAGAAGCAAGCCAACGAAATAATGGTGCGTCTCGAGCTGCAAGCCGACTTTTATGCCGGCATTTGGGCACACCACGAACATCGTCGCTACCAATCTCTTGAAGATGGCGATATAGAAGAGGGCATCAACGCTGCATCTAAGATCGGCGATGACTATCTGCAGAAAAAAGCGAGAGGCTATTCAGTTCCCGACTCATTTACACACGGCACATCCGCCCAGCGTATGCGCTGGCTCAAAAAGGGTATAACTACAGGAAGAATATCTGACGGAGATACCTTTTCCCCTGCTTATTCATCACTTTAACAACAGTACCAAATATGAATTCAAAGATTCAAAGAATCATCCTGCTCACTTTAACGGTTACTTTGGCAGT
Organism: Bacteroidales bacterium; assembly: GCA_012798805.1. Lineage (GTDB taxonomy): Bacteria > Bacteroidota > Bacteroidia > Bacteroidales > UBA932 > Cacconaster. The sequence goes on along the minus strand of JAAZMM010000124.1, from coordinate 1,379 downwards.
CTCCTGCAGAAAGGTGACTCTTGAGCAGCAGATCGACAAGATCTACGACTATTTTCAGAATAAAAACACAACCGCCGTTGCCACTCTCGAGAGAGTTTGCAAAGATTATCCGGCCAGAATGTCCGGGAGCGAAAACAATGACGAGGTAATAGATTACTTCACCTATGTTCTTGCGGAAGAGGTTGGTATTAAAAATATCTGGCACCAGGAAGTCGAAGTTCCCAACTGGGATCCGGGAGTCACAAAGGTCACTATGAACCTTTCAGATGGCACTATAGTGGAGCTCCCCTCCATTGCTCTGGGACTCAATAATGGCACCAATGGTGAAGATGTAACCGCACAAGTGGTAGAAGTGACTAGCCGTGAGGAGTTGGAGACCCTTCGCTGTAAAGACAAGATTGTCTTTTTCAATGGTGCTATGGAGGATGGTATGAGTTATGGCAAACACGCATGGCAACGCTCCAGGGGTGCCTCTCTTGTTACCGATAAAGGAGCTAAAGCCGTTCTGGTCCGTTCTCTTAGCAATCATCCGGGAGATACCCCCCACACAGGTGCTTGCCACAATGGTGACAGCACTTTAGCTGTACCGGCTGTGGCGATCTCCACAAATGCCGCAGATAAGCTCTCTGAGGCACTCAAACAGGACAAAAAACTCACTGTAACCTTAAATTCCACATCTCGTAACCTGCCTGAACCGGCGATAGGACGCAATCTTGTAGCTGAAATCCCTGGTAAGGTCAATCCTCATCACATTATTCTGCTTTCAGCTCATGTGGATAGCTGGTTTAACAGTCAGGGAGCACAGGATAATGCGTCAAGTTGTGTTGCAGCCATTGAAGTGCTTCGTGCTTACAAAAAACTCCGTATGAAGCCCAAAAACACTATCCGTATTGTTATCTATCAAGATGAAGAGATCAACCTCTCGGGACTAAAGGAATTTGCCCGTATTTCCAAAGAAAAATACGAATCTTATCTTTTTGACCTCGAGATTGATTGCGGGGCCGGCAAACCGGTAGGATTTCTCGTTTCTGAAGATGAGAGTTATTTTAGCAAAATGGAAGAGGTTCTTACCCCATATCTTGAACCTTACGGCCTCACGCTATCATTATATGATGGTGAGAGAAAGTGGCCTATCAAACCCTATTACTCATTCAGAGCCGACAACAGCGAATATTTCAAATACCACCACGGCTCTCTGGACAACTTTGAAAATGTCAATCAGGAGACCTTTAAAGAGTGCATCGCTGCCATTACGACCTTTGTCTTTCTAATGGACTAGTGAGTGGTGTGTGTTACTACACACTCATAACTACTCTAATATTCTTCGTAAGCGAAGTCGATGGCTCGATTGAGGATGGTGTTGAATTCGGTGCAGGTTG
>JAAZMM010000114.1 GCA_012798805.1 Bacteroidales bacterium | reverse complement strand
TGTTCTTTGCCACATCCACCACTTTATTGGGATAGAAGTAGAGTCCTACCACTGCATAATTGGATTTGGGTTCTGCCGGTTTTTCCTCAATGGAGAGACAATTACCCTCTTTATCAAATTCGGCCACACCATAGCACTGAGGATCGGCTACCCAATATCCAAAAACAGTAGCTTTGGAATCCTCTTCAGCAGCACGTACAGCCTCTTTCAGCATCCCGGTAAAGCCTGCTCCGTGGAAAATATTATCACCGAGAACAAGGCAGGCACAATCATTACCGATAAACTCCTCTCCTATTATGAATGCCTGTGCAATACCATCGGGAGAGGGTTGCTCCGCATATTCAAAACGAACTCCAAAGTTGCTACCGTCCCCAAGGAGACGTTCAAACCCCGGAAGATCCTGAGGTGTTGAAATAATCAAAATCTCACGAATACCGGCCAGCATAAGTGCAGATATCGGATAATAGATCATCGGCTTGTCGTAAATGGGAAGCATCTGTTTGCTAACCCCTTTTGTGATGGGATAAAGGCGGGTGCCGCTGCCGCCGGCTAAAACTATTCCTTTCATAATTTTCTAAAGTATCTACAAATGTAATAACAATAGGTGAAGAAAACAACTGGAAAAGGGGATGAGGTGAAAATTGATTACCTTTGTGATTTAGAAACATAAAGAAATGAAAAGATATATCATATTTTCCCTTTTGGTGATATTATTATCACTTCCTTTCTCACTTGAGGCTGAAAATGATACACTCACCGTAGCTTTGGTGGGCGATATAATGCTTGGTAACACCTATCCAAAGAAACGCCTTCCGGCCAATGGCGGGAACAATCTCTTCGACCACACGCGTCATATTCTACGTAGGGCCGATATTACCGCCGGCAACCTTGAAGGGGCCATGTGTGAGGGTGGAACCTGCACTAAAAGCCTTTCCAACAATCGTTCCTATGCATTTAAGATGCCTCCGGAATATCGCAGACACCTCGCTGATGCCGGATTTGACTTCATCTGTCTCGCCAATAACCATATAAATGACTTCTCCGCAACGGGAAGAGCAGAAACTATGGCCAATCTAGACAAAGTCGGAATAGGTTATGCCGGTCTCCCGGAATGCAGGAGCGCATGTAAAGAGGTTAAGGGGGTTAGATTCGGCTTCTGTGCCTTTGGCTACAATTCTTATGTCTTAAAACACACAAATGAGAAGTTGGTACGCTCCATTATCGAAGAGGTTAGGGCAGATTGTGACATACTTATAGTTTCATTTCACGGTGGTGATGAAGGGGATCACTGCAACACTCTCCCCTACGGTACTGAATACTTTTATGGTGAGAACAGGGGTGATCTGAGAAAATTTGCCCATCTCTGCATTGACCTCGGTGCTGACATCGTATTTGGCCATGGTCCTCATGTGACCCGTGCCGTAGAGGGCTACAAAGGCAGAATTATAGCCTACAGTCTGGGTAACTTTTGTACCACTACCGGTATGAATGTTACCGGCAATCGGGGGCACTCCCCTATTCTGGAAGTACAAGTTGATCGCAACGGAGTACTTCTGGGAGGAAAAATACACTCCTTTAAGATGAGATTTGGTGGAGGTCCCCAGCCGGACACCACAAACTCCGTAGCCAAATTGATGAAAAAGCTCTCCGAAAGTGATATCAAAAACAATTTGATCCGCATCCTTGATGACGGGACCCTCGTTGTAACCCCATACGAAGAGGTTTCAGCTGCAGAAGAGAGGATTGATTCGATTCTGATAGGAGCGGCATATCCGACAAAGGAGTTTCTTTTAGGTAAGCATATTTATGGCAATGATACCAACTTCGTCAATATACCCTCGAAATATACCGGACTCAGCAAAGAGAACTCTTATATACAAAAACGTGTCCTGGCAGCATTTGAGTTAATGTATGCCGACGCAAAGGCTGACGGCATCACATTGCGGGTGACCTCCGCCTCCCGCAACTTCAATACACAGAAATATCTCTGGGAGAGCAAAATCAAAGATTATTCCGAGAAATATCCCGATCGCATCGAATGCGCCAAAAGAGCACTCAAATACAGCTCTCTTCCGGGTACTTCGCGTCACCATTGGGGGACCGATCTGGATTTTATATCCAAACGACTCGCCTACTGGAGCTCGCCACAGGGTAAAAAGGCCTATTCCTGGCTTCAGAACAATGCGCACAAATATGGTTTTTTTCAACCTTATGGTGAGGGGCGCACAACAGGGCATGGCGAGGAAAAGTGGCACTGGAGCTACTATCCCCTCTCCGAACTCTATCTTGAGGAGTATCTCAAACTTGTAACGCTCTCTGATATAAAAGGATTTAAATCCGATTTTTCCGCTGAGACTTTTGATGTAATAAATAATTATGTTCTGGGAATATCTAGGGTTAGTTATGAGTGATTCGTGGTGCGGGTTGCAGGTTGCGAGGTACATGTTGATATTCGGGATTCGGAACTAAAAGAATATATTTTGCTATGAAAAAACGAGGTGCAATAATTGTGACGCTGGTACTGACTTTATTGACGGCGGGTTGTCAAAAATGGGATTTGGCAAAAATATCCGAGCCGGGCGTCAGTCGCGAACTTGCTGATCTAAGGAAGGCTACAATTACTAATCTCAACTATGACTTGAGATTTAATATTCCTGCAAACTCAGATGAAGATATCCGGTCGGAAATTACCATTTCATTTGATTTCAAGAAGGCAGGCAAGGCTCCTTTCGTTTTGGATTTCAAAGAAAATGTCGACAAGATTCATAACATAGAGTTAAATCAAGAGAGCTGCGATTATCTATTTGAAAATGAGCATATTATCATACCTTCCAATCTTATTTGCGAAGGCAATAACTTAATACATATCTCATTTTCCGCAGGAAAACAATCCCTGAACAGAAGGGATAATTTAATGTACACATTACTGGTACCCGACAGAGCGCGGACCCTCTTCCCCTGTTTTGACCAACCGGACCTCAAAGCCTCCTATATTCTAACTCTCTCAGTGCCAAATAGTTGGATTGCAGTAGCCAATAGCCCGCTTAACAAAAGTGTTACAAATGCAGATAATCAGACAGTTACACATATATTCAAGCCCACAGAGCCTCTGAGCACATATCTCTTCTCTTTTGTTGCAGGCGAGTTTGAAAAGGCAGAGAAAAGCGACTCGTCAGGCCGTACAATCGGACTTTACCATAGAGAAACCGATCCCTACAAACTTGCACAGATAGATGAGATATTGGATGCCGTCTTCTATTCCCTGGAATGGCTTGAAGAATATACGGCCATCCCCTACCCTTTTGCAAAATATGACTGTATAGTCTTGCCCGGTTTCCAGTATGGAGGGATGGAGCATACCGGAGCTACGCTTTATAATGACCGCCGTATATTTATGGAAAAAGGTGCAAGCATTTCAGCATTGATGAATAGATTTAGTCTGATTGCGCACGAAACGGCCCATATGTGGTTTGGCGATTATGTGACAATGAAATGGTTCGATGATGTTTGGACAAAAGAGGTTTTCGCCAATTATTTCGCAGCACTGATCACATCTGAGAAATACCCCGATGTGGATAATTCATTCGCATTTCTCGATTATGCATCTGCTTCCTATTCAGTTGACCGCACCGAAGGCGCCAATGCCATAAAACAGCCGCTCGCTAATCTCAAGGATGCCGGTCTTATATATGGCAATATCATTTATAACAAAGCTCCAATTGTAATGGAAATGCTGGCCCGGAAAATGGACCCTGAGTCATTTCAAAACGGAATTCGCCAATATTTAACCGAATACGCATACGGGAATGCCGATTGGGAGGGTCTTGTGGCTATTCTTGATAAATATACCGATGAAGATCTTGCCACGTGGAGCCATGACTGGGTTCACAAACCCGGAATGCCTCATTATAAAGTGGACTCTCTTGCAAAGCTTGACCTAAATGGGCTTAATTACGGCTTCTACGAGCTTACAGAGGAGGTTGCTGTCACTTTGATGAGAAATGTTGTGGAAAAGCCCTTGACACCCTCTGAAAAGGCCTCTGCGCTAATCATTCTTTATGAAAATTATCTCAACGAAAGGATTTCCGGTAGCAATTATATCTCTTTTTTGCTTGATTGCCTCGAATCACTCTCTAAAGAGGATTCTTCACAGAATACACTGGTATTTCAGCGCGCTATTTCCCAACTTAGAAGCATTCTCTGGAAAGAAAACGATCTTCAGGAAACAGGATGGGAAGGTCGTTTGACAGGGCTTATATCCCAATCTCAATCCGAAAGTTGCCGCAGATCCGCTTTCAGTGCACTGCTGAATGCTCCCCACTCCGAGTCCACTACTGAGATGTTTCTCGCTGCTTTTATGAAACCGGAGCATTTCACCAGCTTTCACCTTACAAATGCCGATCTCACGCAACTTTGCCAGCAACTTGCAGTCAGAAAAGAGGAGATCGCAGCGCAGCTGATTGAAAAACAGCGTGAACGCCTCTCCCACCCCGACCTTATTGCGCAATTTGACTACATAGCACCGGCGCTAGCTTCCTCGCAGGAAGCTCGCCAAGAGTGTTTCCAGTCACTTTTGAAGGCAGAAAACCGCGAAGTTGAGCCATGGACACTAACTGTATTGCGTCTTCTCAATCATCCGCTCAGAGAGCAGGAAGCCCTTTCATATATCCGTCCCGCTCTGGAGATCATAGAGGAAATACAGCTCACGGGAGATATTTTCTTCCCCACCAACTGGTGTTCGGCACTACTTGGAGGACACCACTCGGAAGAGGCAAAAAGGGAGGTAGAGCTATTTCTGGAGCAATATTCCAAAACACTTAATCCTCTTCTCGTGCAAAAAATCCAACAAGCAGCTTACTATATTTAGGAGCAACGCTTTGTTGTTGCATTTGTGTTCATTATTAGTTATGTTTGCAAACACCCAATACAGAATATTATGACTCCCGATTTTAAAATACAATCCATCGGCCTGATGTCAGGCACTTCACTTGACGGACTTGATGTTTGCTGCTGCACTTTTACCCGTAAAAAGGGAAAATGGGATTTTACGATCGACTGTGCCCGTGGTTACAATTATCCTGACGATATGAAATATATCCTTGGGACAGGCGCACAGCAGATGAGTGCGCTCGATTTTATCACATTTCACAGCGCTTATGGGAAATTTCTCGGAGAAAAGGTCAATCTCTTTATGGAAGAATTTGGAGTAAAACCCGATATAATTGCTTCACACGGCCATACGATATTCCACGAACCGCATAAAAAGGTTATGTATCAGATCGGCGATGGAGCCGCGATTGCTGCGGAAACAGGCATTCCTACCGTATCGGATTTCCGAAGATTGGACATAATGATGGGCGGTCAGGGTGCCCCACTGGTGCCCATAGGTGATAGAATGCTATTTTCTGATTACGATTATTGTCTCAATATCGGCGGTTTTTCCAATATTTCCTTTGAAAAAGAGGGACAACGGGTGGCATTTGACATCAGCCCGGTCAATTATGTTTTCAACCGCTATACTCGCCAGATCGGACTCGAATATGACAAGGATGGAGAGATTGCACGCAGTGGAGAAATCTGCTCTCCCCTACTCGAAGAGCTGAATGCCCTCGAATTCTATCATACAGAGGGTCCCAAATCACTCGGACGAGAATGGGTTGAGGAACTCATATTCCCTATGATTGATAAATATGGCCTATCTTTAGCTGACAAGCTGCGTACATTTTGCGAACATGCTGCATTTCAGGTCTCTCGTGTCACATCATCAGGCAAGCGTTTGCTCATTACCGGAGGCGGAGCATTCAATAAATTCCTTGTAGAGCGCATTTCAGCCCTTACAGGCTGCGAAATAGTAATTCCCGACCCAATCATCATCGAATACAAAGAAGCCCTTATTTTCGCTCTTTTAGGAGCATTATATATGGCAGACCAACCAAGCTGCCTCTCCTCCGTCACCGGAGCCTCCCG
>JAAZMM010000120.1 GCA_012798805.1 Bacteroidales bacterium | reverse complement strand
CGTGTGCAGACTCAGGAGCGGGAACAATACCTTCAGCCCTGGCAAAAAGTGTTGCAGCATCAAAAGTCTCGAGCTGCTTTATATCCATGCCCTCCATAAAACCATCCAGCAACAACTTACTCACAATAGTACCTGCACCGTGGTAACGCAGACCACCTGCATGGATATTGGCCGGCGTGAAGTTGTGGCCCAATGTAAACATGGGAAACAAGGGAGTATATCCCGCCTCGTCAGCAAAATCGTATTTGAAAACACCTTTGGTCAGTTTTGGGCAAGAAGCCGGCTCAGCAGCTATGAAACGGGTCTTAAGTCCCTTTTTGAGATTGTGACGCAGAAAGGGAAAAGCTATGCCGCCGAAGTTTGACCCTCCGCCGAAACAGCCTATTACAATATCAGGGTACTCCCCGGCAATCTCCATTTGCTTCTCTGCCTCAAGACCAATGACAGTTTGGTGAAGAGCAACATGATTGAGCACACTACCAAGCGCATACTTACAGTTTGGAGTCATCCTTGCCAGTTCTATTGCCTCAGATACGGCAGTTCCAAGGCTTCCCTGATGGTTGGGATGTGCTGTGATTATATCCTTGCCTGCACGGGTACTCATACTGGGTGATGCGATGACCTGTGCACCGTAAGTCTGCATGATCGAGCGTCTGTAAGGCTTCTGATGGTAGCTCAATTTTACCATATAGACCGCCAGTTCGAGATCAAATGCTCTCGCAGCATAGGCAAGTGCAGCACCCCACTGACCCGCTCCTGTCTCAGTAGTCACATTTGTCACGCCCTCTTGCTTGCAATAATATGCCTGCGCCAGGGCAGTATTGAGTTTGTGGGAGCCGATAGGACTTACGCTCTCATTTTTGAAATAAATATGTGCCGGAGTATCCAGTGCCTTCTCCAGCCCATAGGCCCTCACAAGTGGAGTAGGCCTGTAATATTTATACATCTCCCTTACCTCTTCGGGAATATCGATAAATGCATCGGTATGGTTGAGCTCCTGCTCGGAACAACTCCTGTTGAAAATGGCAGCAAGTTCGTCAACGGTAACGGGTTCCTTAGTTTTGGGATTGAGGATAGGCAGAGGCTTTTCAGGCATATCCGCCACAATATTGTACCACTGTGTGGGAATATCTTTCTCACTCAGAAAAATTCTCTTCTGACTATTCATAATGATTGTTTTTGTGTGTTTGACCGACAAAGATATGTAACAGCCTTTAAAACTCAAAAAGAAATCAGAATTTTATTAAATAAAAAGGCCGTCGCTATTATTTTAGCAACGGCCTGTTTCATAGTTTTTCCTAGGTGCTGTTATCAGCAACGTTATCTGGAGACAAAGTAAAGCATTTCAATTCAAATATGCAAATTTTTAAGAAATCATTAGGATTTTTGTCGCTTTTTATAACATTTTCTTCGCTTCTTGACAATTTTAATAACAATTTGTCATAGCGCAAATTTGTCGTTTTTGGATATATTCACATCGACAAAAAACAAAAAAAAGCCCCGACAACTGATGCTGTCGGGGCCTCTAAAGTTGGCGGCTACCTACTCTCCCACTTGGTGTAGCAGTACCATCGGCGTTGGTGAGCTTAACTTCTCTGTTCGGAATGGGAAGAGGTG
>JAAZMM010000004.1 GCA_012798805.1 Bacteroidales bacterium | reverse complement strand
ACGAATGTGACGAAGCGAATCCATTTCGCCTAAGTCTATGATGACATCAAAGGGGGCCCCTATAAAACCCTGCCAGAAGCCATCGCCGTGTGAAAAACCGCCATACAATCCATCAATCAGGCTGTTTATCCCGCTTGCCGGGTAATATCTATTATATGAATTAAGGTATTCAATCTTTTTCCCTATTGCTTTATGATAATCTATTCGTTTTTCTATAACATCACCTAAAGGCTTTCCATCTCTAAATAGCTGAGCTTTCAGATTTGCCGAATCCCTAATCAAAATGGGAGTCTCGTAGAGCTGTGACTCACTTGTAACCATTGAGCCATCTGTTGTATAGCGTATTTCTACAGGACATATCTCGGAATTCAAAGTAAGGGCGATTGCTCTTTGAATAGAATCGTTTGCCATGAAAATCTCGGGTTCTTTACTCAGAGTGAAAGTGTTGTAACCCTTCTGCCGTAGTATCGGAATAGATTGATTTACACGATATTTAAAGGACTCCCAGGATTTGTTCCGGGCATTAGTCCAAGCCACCTCAGCAAGAGCCAGCAGACGAGGGTAAAGCATATATTCTGCATGCTCTTCGGTAGGGATATACTCCGTCCACAGGCAGGCTTGTACGCCCCAAATCCCCTCTATTTCATCTACTGAAAGCCAATCAGGAACAGGATTATAAGCATAAACATTTTCCAAAGGTAAAAAACCACCGATCGCCTCAGGCTCATTTTCAGGCGAAGCCTGATAACTGTTGAAGTAGGTATATTTGCCGGGAGTCATAATCACTTTATGTCCACTTTGAAGAGCTTGCAGGCCTATGTTTTCATCGCGCCAATTCATTATAATGGCACTTTTATCCAATCCGCCTTCAAGTATTTCATCCCAGCCTATCAGTTCTCTCCCTTTCGAGTGCAGATATTTTTCTATTCTTCTGATAAGGTAACTTTGAAGCCCGGCCTCATCCTTTAAATTCTCATTTTTTATGCGCTCCTGACATTTGGGACACTTTTTCCAATGCACTTTACTCGCCTCATCTCCGCCTATATGGATCTGTTTCGAAGGAAAAACATCCATAATTTCATCCAAAACATTTTCCAGGAAAACGAAAGTCTCTTCATTACCAATACAAAATTCGCTGCTCGTATAGGGTTTGCCGGTACAGGCAAGATGCGGGTAAAGAGCTAAAGCCTCCTCAGAATGTCCTGGCATCTCAATTTCAGGAATGATTGTAATATGTCTTTTTGCAGCATATTCAACCAATTCTCTCGCCTCTTCTTGCGTATAATAGCCACCATAAGCATTAGGAGCACCATCATTTGTATATTTTCGTTCCGAGGCCCACCACTCTTTCCAAAGCGAATGTGTACGCCAGGCGGCAATATTTGTCAAATCGGGATATTGTTTGATTTCAATTCGCCAACCCGGCCCATCTGTAAGATGCCAATGGAAATGGTTGAGTTTGTAATGTGCCATCATATCTATTTGCTTTTTCAGAAAATCGAGCGAAAAGAAATGGCGTGAAACATCAAGATGCATTCCGCGATAAGCGAAACGGGGGCTATCTTCTATCTCAATAAAGGGTAGTTCATTGGGATTGTGTTCAGTAAGTTGGATAAGAGTTTGAATGGCATAAAAGAGTCCTGCTTCACTCGTTGCTTCTATTTGGACCCCATTTTTATTGACAGCCAAAGTATAAGATTCGTCCGGAAAATCAGGGTTGTCAGAACTATATGGATCATTTGAACTATTCGAATTTTTCGAATAGTTCGAGCTATTTGTGTCATTTGCCTTGTTTGAGTTACTCAAGATTTTCGAGTCGTTTGAATAATTCGAAACATTAGAGTGCTGCAGACTATTTAACGAAAACTTTACCTCTACACCGGAATCTGAAATATTCAATGCTGTAGTATCCAAATAGGCTCTCAGATTGCTCACAATCTCAGCAGAGCCCATATTATTGCCCTTTTCCGTACTAAGCTCCAAAAAATTCAATTTGAAACCCGAAGAAATATCGAGAAAACCCCGCCCTACTTTTACTTTATTGGGCATTGGAATTAACTGAACAACATCTGTCGCATTTGCATTCTCCTTTACCTTATTTCCCTGACATGAGCATGCAATTACAATTAGGATCAGCAGCAAATAGTAGTGTGTGGTTTTCATATATAAACAATTATAAGTGCTTTTAAACTCCTCTATTTCTGAATCCAATCCTGGATAGGAAGCTTTTCTCCAAATAGAACGCGTGTAAATGATGTAACTATGTCGTGACCATTTGCGCTATTAGTAAAATAGACTACTCCAATTTGATCTTCCGGACGGAAAACAAAGAGTGCCTTAAAGTTGCCGTTATCTCCCCAATGCCAATAATAGCGCGGCTCCTCTCCTTTCTCAGCAGCGCTTGTATCAGAATAAATTGCTCCAAGACCAAGAGCCCACCAGATAGTGGAATCGCAGTCGCGATGGTTATCAGCATAGCGTATCGCATGTACTTGCGGTTTGAGCATTTCTGAGTGCGAAGTGTCACTTAGGCCTTTTCCATCCATTAGAGCCATTAAAAAACGCGTATAGTCGGCAGCATTAGTGCGCAGAGTGTAGGCACTATTCTCACGCGGGTGGCGTCCTTGTCCTCGATTTTCAGCAGCACGATTGAAGCCGTCAAGCGCCAGACTATCATATTGAGGCAACCAGCCATATGATGTGGAGTTCATTTCCAGAGGTTTGAAGACCTCTTCGCGTGCAATCTCATCAAGTGATGCACCGCGAATTGCCTCTACAGCACGCTGTAGATAGGAAAAGCCCTCGCCTGAGTAGGAAAAACAGGAGTCAGCCGGATATTTGAAACGAATAACACTTGTCGGCCATTCATCAGATGAGGGACCTGCCGCCCAATTGGGTAAGCCGGTGGTATGCGCGAGGACCATTCTCGGAGTGAGAATGGAAGCCATTTTTTTATCCTCAAATCGCTCCATATCAGTATATTGAGAAATCGGTGCGTCAAGGTCAATCTCTCCCTTATCCACCATTTTCATCACAATATATGCAAATATCGGTTTGCTTAGTGAAGCTGCCTGGAAGATACTCGATTCATTAGCAGGCTGGGTATAATTGTAAACGCTATCTGCAAGAATAACTCCACCAACCGATACATCATCCTCAAAAAAGGAATATTGAAGGACCGGTATTTTTGCAGCTTTAACATCTTGAGGAAATTCCTTTACTGTCCGTATTAAATCTAAAATATTGGACCCGGAGCCATCACAAGCACTTATTACAACGCAAAGAATTAAAAATAATGTGATTTTCTTCATTTTATTTTGGCTATTTTAAAAAAGTATCTATATTTGCAGTCCCAAAAGAAAAGGGAGCATAGCTCAGCTGGTTTAGAGCATCTGCCTTACAAGCAGAGGGCCATAGGTTCGAATCCTATTGCTCCCACAAAAAAACTTAAAGTGACCTCCGGTCGCTTTATTTTTTTTGTGGGAGGTCGCCCCGCTCCTATCTACCCCTCCTTTTTATGGTTCCCTTGGGGAACCAAAGCATCGCAGAAGCGCTGCCTTCAGCTTTGCTGAATTGTTGTAAACTTAAAGTGACCTCCGGTCGCTTTATTTTTTTTGTGGGAGGTCGCCCCGCTCCTATCTACCCCGTAACACGCAACCCGCATCTCGTAACTCGCATCTCGTAACTCGCAACTTGTAACACGCAACCCGCACCGAAGAAGTAAATAATAGCCTTTCGGCTATTATTTACTTCTTCTTCCCCTTCTTATGCCCTCCACGACGTGATTTGGAGATACTCCTGCGCAGTGCAAATGCCACCAAAAGGAGAACGAATACACATATGATAACAATAGTAATCACATTGCTCGATTCATTGCCTTTGACACGGCTCCACATCGCAATCAATTTCGGAGTCTCATCACCCCAGTCGTGCATCATTGCACAGCGATCAACAACACTCTTATCAGGATATAGTATTGGGTTGACATGTACCGAATCAGCTTCGGGACCGAAGAAATAGGTCAAATCTATCGCCTCGTATTTTTCATCTTGAATTGCATCAAGTATGACATCACCGCCATTAGCAACAACGTAGCCAACAATATCCATATTCCTCAAGGCATTTTCAGGGATACAAAGGAAGTTGATGAAGTATTTTGCGGCTTTAGGATTCTTGGCATATTTGGGAATTACCCAACCGTCAAACCATACATTACTACCCTCTTCAGGCACATAATAATCTAGTTCCACGCCTATCGGATCAGCCTCACCCATTGCCCATACTGCATCACCACTCCAGGTAAGATTGATCCACCCACGCTCCTGTATCAGTTGATCCTTGCCAAAGTCGGCCTCCCAACCTGCTACCAGGTTCTTCACCTCTTTCATATAGTTCTCTACAGCTGCTATTGATTCATCAGAGGAATCATACATCAATTCATCAAGAGTGACTTTGCCTGCTTTGAGCTCATCTTGTTTGAGATAAATCAAAATCGGGCTATAGACATCTCTCGGCGCATCTTTTATGAAGATTTTGTTGGCATATTTGGGGTTTCGTATGATATCCCAACTGCCCAGATCCTCTTCATCCACATATTTTTTGTTATAAAGAATACCCGTAGTTCCCCACATATAGCCTACAGAGTAATCGTTGGCATTTTTACCGCTGCCATCAATCTTATCAAAGCATTCGCGAATATAGGGAGCGATATTGTCATCAATGTAGTTTGGGGTATCACCAAAGTCTCTATCAATAGGCAGAAGTAGGTCGTCACGCAGCATACGTTCGATAATATAGTCTGAGGGACACACTACGTCAAAGTCCTCCTTTCCTTTTTCAATCTTGGAGAGCATAGTCTCATTGATATCGAAGGTTTGATAGATAATTTTCACCTCTTCACCGGTCTGTTCATAATACCACTGCTCGAACTCGCCAATAAGGGCTTCATCAATGTAGTCGCCCCAGTTGTAAACTTTCAGATACTTGCTCCTGTCACTTGAACAGGATACAACAAGCAGCAATGCTGCCAAAAGGGTAAAAAGTCTTTTCATTATGATAGTTGTTTTACGGATTTTGCCTTCCTAATGTTAAGTATCACAAGAAGGATTAGGATAGTTGAGAAAATAATAGTCATCAGAGGGCGCAGTTCAGGAGTCAAACCTCCTTTACGAGCATCGGCGTAAATATAGGTTGAGAGTGTCTCCAGACCGATGGTGCCTCTGGTAAAAAATGTTACTACAAAGTCGTCAAGTGACAGTGTAAATGCAAGTATAAATCCGGATATCATTCCGGGGCGGAGCAAGGGTATAAGCACCTTGCGTAGCGCCTGAAAAGGAGTGGCTCCCAGGTCAAGTGCCGCCTCGTAGATATTGGGATTCATTTGAGTGAGTCGCGGCATCACACTCAGGACTACGTAGGGAGTGCAGAATGTGATATGTGCCAATATAACAGTAGTATAGCCTTGCGAAAGGTGCAAGAAAATAAAAAGCAAAAAGAGCGATACACCTGTAATAATATCGGGGTTTATTATCGGGATATTATTGAGGAAGAGCATCGCGTTTTTGTTGCGGCTGCGCAGGTTAAAAATACCGATGGCAGCGATAGCACCGAGAATCATCGACACAAAAGCCGAAATCAGAGCAATGATCACCGTATTGTAAACTGCCCTCGTAAGTGAAGTGGCACTAGCTGCCGGTCTGGAAAAGAGATTGGCGTAAAGATTGGTGGAAAAGCCGGTCCAGTTGCCCAGCACCTTCGACTCCGAAAAGGAGAAGATCATTATAAAAATGATTGGAGCATAGAGAATGATGAGCAGCAACCAGATATATGCTTTTGCAAAAAACTTCTTCGTCTTCATATCTTATACAAGCCCTCCTTCGGCAGTTTTTCGATCATTGGAGAAAAATGATGTAACACCAATGATTAAAAGCATTATCAAAGCAAGGGCAGCTCCGTAGTTCCACATCGAGGAGTTGATATTCTCCTGAATTATGGTACCGAAGAGCTTGATCTTGTTGTTAGTCAGGAATTCCGATATGGCAAAAGTGGAAACGGTAGGCATAAAGACCATCATCACTCCGCTAATTACTCCCGGGATTGAAAGTGGTACTGTAACCTTCCAAAAGACCTTCCAGGGAGTTGCTCCCAAATCCTCCGCCGCCTCTGCGTAGGAAGAATCCATTCTGCTAAGGATGTTGTATATCGGATAGATCATAAATGGCAGATAATCGTAGGCCATACCGAAGAGCAGCGTCCCCTTTCCCAACGTAACGCCAAACACATTAAAGAGCTCAGCGGTGGCCAGAGTCCTCATTAGAGCATTTATCCACATCGGAAGAATAAAGAGCACTACAGTTACTGCACTGCGATTGTATTTCTTGTTTGCAAGAATCCAGGCAGCGGGATAACCCAGCAGGAGACATATCAGGGTATTTAAAATAGCAATCTCAAGAGAAAGACCGAAGGTGCTCAAAGCATCTTTGTCTGAGAAAAATCTTGTGATATTTTCAAACGTAAACCTGCCCTGTGCATCCTGGAACGCGTAAACAATCACCAAAACCAGGGGAAGCACCACAAAAATGATCAGAAAGATCAGATATGGCAGACTCCAACTGCTTCGTTTACTCATCATTGCAACGGGGTTATCTTGATATGTTCTGCCGGAAAATCAATACCAACCAGGTCACCTTTGTCCCAGACATCATTTGTGTCAACCCAGATATGGTGACCCTCATCTGTAAGCACCGTGATATGGTAGTGATTTCCTTTGTATATCATAAAATAAACAAAACCGGAGAGTACTCCTTCATCCTGGTGGTCATAGAGATCGACCTTGTCGAAATCAACTTCAACTTTTACCTTTTGACCCTTTTCAATTCCCGGTTGTGGAGGGCATTCAAACTCACCGTCAAGAAATCTCACATGGTTTTCGTCCACCATTTCACCCTCGAAGGTGTTCCGTGAACGCTCTTTGTGCATAACCTGAATATCCTCCGGCCTGATGATAAGGCCGACGGTTGACCCAACTTCAAATGAGTTATAATCCTGAACCATAAGCTCATAACCGGTATCGGTTTCTACAAACATCTTGTAATGGACACCCTGGAAAACGCAGGACTGGACGACACCGGTAAATTGCGCACCCTCGGTGTTTTTCATTATATAAATATCTTCCGGTCGCACCACGACATCTACGGGAACATTTTCCCCAAAACCCTCATCAATACAGTCGAAATCATGGTAAATAAAACCCACCTTGCGGTCACCGAACATCTTACCGTTGAGAATATTGGACTCACCTATGAAATCAGCCACAAAACAGTTCTCGGGCTCATTATATATATCTGTAGGGGTACCGATCTGCTGTATTTTACCCTCATTCATCACCACGATGGTATCAGAGAGAATAAGCGCCTCCTCCTGATCATGGGTAACATAGATAAAGGTGATTCCGAGCTGATCGTGCATCTCCTTTAGCTCTATCTGCATATCCTTACGCATCTTCAGGTCGAGTGCAGCAAGAGGCTCGTCGAGGAGCAGCACCTTTGGCTGATTGATCAAAGCACGCGCAATAGCCACTCTCTGTTGCTGTCCTCCGGAGAGAGAATCCACATCCCTATCCTCATAGTCGGTCATACTCACCATTTTGAGCACCCTGCGCACCCTTTGGTTGATCTCCTCGCGGGGGATCTTCTGGAGTTTCAGGCCAAATGCAATATTGTCGTAAACATCCAGATGTGGAAAAAGCGCGTAACGCTGAAATACAGTATTGAATGGACGCTTATAGGGAGGAATATCGGAAATATCCCTGCCTTCGAAGAGGATTTCGCCCTCATCCGGGGCGAGAAAACCTGCAATCAGCCTCAAAGTAGTGGTTTTGCCACAGCCCGAGGGACCGAGAAATGTGACAAATTCTCCTCTGCGAACAGAGATATTTATATCATCAAGCACCTTCTTATTACCAAGGGTCTTGCTCAGATTACGTATTTCAATGATTTTGTCTGAACCTCTCATTTGCTACCAAAGATTGAAAAGAAAGTTATACCTTAGGCCGACGGAGAATGTAATAGCCTCCGTAACGGAATCATAATTGATGTAGGTATGGAGCCTGAGGTCATCACTCCCCTTTAAAGGATAGTAGTGACAGATAAGACCTGTATTCCACCTTGTTATGCCAGGTGGAGTGAATTCTTTCAGAGGTCTGGAGTGCAATCCTCTCCATGTTAACTCAATTTTGTCTGAAGGTGCCCAGGTGAGAGCGACGTTCAGACCGAGTCCCCATCTGAGGTAACTTATAGTTTCATCTTCGTTGCTGTCGAAGCAATCATTGTTGGAAACATCCAAAGTAATGGTCCAATCACCAAGATGTATCCTCTGACCGAGGAAAAACAATGAATAGAATTCGGGAGCTCCTGAGGGTTTTTGTGGGTCAAATCCCAACATGGAGGCACTGGCTATCACTTCATAGACTTCGCCATACTTACGATACTGTGCAGAAGCGGTGAAAAGGTTTTTTGTAAAAAATCTTTCACCAAAAGGGGAAGTGGTTGATTGTATAGCAAACTCATGACCTTCATTGGGGGTGGTGTAGGTAACCTTTCCTCCCCACTGATAGACCGGAAGTCCATCCCAAAGAGAAGTAGCAAACTCAGGATGTACGTCCCAATCCCAGTCGTCGAACTCAAAACCTCCGGTAAGAATCATATCCTTACCGAGAGAGATCGTCCAATTGCTGAATGTCAGATTAATCAAACAATAATCTATCCAGTTGGTAGTGTTGGAATATCCGAGGGAAGTATAGGGCCAGCCATATTCATAATCGTCGCCGTAATCCAAACGGCCTGTACTGATCCAGTGATTGGCCAGCGTCCAGCTGAAATACTCCGAAGCGGAGCCCTCGAAAAGTGTGTAAATTGAAGAATTGCCGTGGCTGAAACCCCACGCACCGTCTGCGTTGTTGTAATACGGTGTAAGATCAAGACGCGGAATGAGAGTCAGTCCGGCATAATTTGCCGACGACTCAGAGTCCTGAGAGAAGGCCTGGAAGCAAAACATCAAGGCCACGAAGGAAATTAGTACTTTCTTCATTTGAGTCCATAAAAAGAACATTGGTTAATATCAGGGGCGAAAATAGAAAAAAAAATAATATGTAGTAACTTTTGTCGAAAAAAAGGACTATTTTCGCAACTTTACCATTACTGTAACTAAAGAAATCATATTTTATATAATGGATTATTTAAAACCTTTCATCATCGCAACACTTTTGACAGCTTCGGCCGTATCTATCAATGCTCAGAGCATTTCAGATCTTGTTCCTGTTCCACAGAATGTTATCGAACAGGAAGGAGTTTTTACAATAGATAAACACACTATCATAATACCAGATAGCGATGAGAGTTTTAGCGCATCCTATCTGCAGCAGCATATCAGCCCGATTTTCGAGTACGGCATTGCTCTTGTCAAGGCCTCCGTCAGGCCAATCGACAACGCCATTGTGCTACGTAGGACAGAGGGATTTAAACCGGAAAGCTACTCTCTTACGATATGTGATAAAGGAGTTACTATTAAGTCATCCGATGATGCCGGACTTTTCTATGGAGTACAGACTTTGCTGCAGATGTTTCCCCAGGAGGTTTATAGCGGCGAAAAACTTCGTCTGCGTGAATACCCGCTTCAGAAAGTGATTATTGAAGACTCACCCCGATTTCCACACAGAGGCTTTATGCTGGATGTCTCCCGTACATTCTTTGATAAGGAGTATATCAAACAATTTCTCGATTGGATGTCGGCTCACAAGCTAAATGTCTTTCAATGGCACCTGACTGATGACAATGGGTGGAGAATAGAGATAAAGAAATATCCGCAATTGACTGAAAAAGGTGCCTGGAGAGGTCGCAATGAGGTTATTCCTGCTACCTATCTTTCAGGAAACGAGCGCTACGGCGGCTATTATACTCAAAAAGAGATAAAAGAGATCGTTGCCTACGCGGCGCAGCGCAATATTACTATTATTCCAGAGATCGACCTGCCCGGACATGCGCTCTCGTCTACAGTAGTGCTTGATGGTGTAACTTGTGGTACTACCACCGACAAGGCTAGTGCCTGCGGAGAGTTTGACAATGTTTGGTGTGTGAGCAAAGAATCCAATTATAAAATCCTCGACAATATTTTCAAGGAGATAGCAGCACTCTTTCCCGGCCCCTATATCAGCATTGCAGCAGACGAAGTGGTGTGGGATTATTGGGCGCAGTGTCCCAGCTGTCGTGCCCTTATGGAGAAAGAGGGCTACAAAGAGGTTCCTGAGCTTCTCGGCCATTTTGTCCGCAGGATGGAGAAAATTATAAATAAACATGGTAAGCGCCTTGCAGGATTTGATGATATCCAGGATGCGGGTGGAGTTGGAACTGATGCGCTGGTGGTAGCCTGGAGAGGATATAAGAAGGCTAGGGAGTCCGTTGGCAAGGGTTATCCTACTGTGATGCAGCTAAGCGAGTACTGTTATCTTGATATGCAATATTCACCTGCAGAGAGAGGGCACAACTGGGCCGCTATTATCCCACTAGACAAAATATATAATTATGAGCCCACCGGTGGTCTTGGAGAGCTGACTCCTGAGCAGGAAAAGCTCGTGCTTGGCCCTCAAGGAGGTCTGTGGACAGAGTTGTTGCAGTATCCTCCCCGATTTGCCGAGTATCAGGTATTCCCCCGTTTGGCAGCACTTGCGGAGGTGGGATGGAGCAACAGAGAAGCGAGAGATTATGAGGATTTTCATCGCCGTCTGGTAAGCAGCCACTATCGGCGTCTCGACAAGATGGGTATTGCCTTTCGCGTGGAGCCGCCGGTTGTGAAGTACAATGACCAGCAGATAGATGTGATCCTCCCTTATCCTTCAGCTATTGTGCGTTATTCCACTGATGGGAGCGATCCCATACGCACATCCAGGGTAGTCAATGGTACAATTGTTACCGATTCACCGGAAAAGTTCCGTTTTGCTACTTTCTGGGGAGATAATTTGCAAAGTATCCCGGTTGCTCCCGAAGGCGTGGTTCTTAACCACTGGCTGAAGCCTGATGTAAGGATTGAGACCGATATCAAAATGAAATCCAATACACCTCTGACCAATATAACAGGTTACAATTTCCGTCAAATAGCTCGTAGCGACAAACGCCTGGAAGCAGGCCAGGCTCTTACCTATATTTTCGACGAGCCGGTGCAATGCACCAAGATAGGAATTCCGACCGGATATGCCCATATTCCATTTTATGGTGTGAGCGACGGCTATGTGGAGTACTCTTATGATGGAAAAACCTTTATAAAGGGACCTGAATTTAAGAGATATTATGCGGAAATAAGTGGATTTGAAGCACCGGTTAAGGCAGTTCGTATCGTAATAACCATGCCCAATGACGGCTCAACCTGCTGTTTCCAAAACTTGAGAATAGAATAGATGAATAAAAAGACAATAAGACTTATAGTATTGGCAACGGCTATTTTGGCAGCTTTGTATTCTGCCAAAAGCAGGGACAAAGTAAATGCAAGGGAAATGGAATATTTCGACCTGGTTGAATATCTTATTGACGAAATGTCCATTAGAGAGAAGGTAGGCCAGCTTTTCATTATAGAATATAGCGACAGGTATGACCCAAAAGACAAGGAGTTTGAGAAACTTATAAGAAGAGATAAGATCGGTGGCATTATCCTGATGGAGATGGAGATCAACAACTACATTAAGAGCCACAATAGATTCCAGAAAATCTCAGATATTCCCCTCCTCATATCGGTGGATGGAGAGTGGGGAGCATCAATGCGTTTCGACACACTTACTCAATTTCCCCGCAACATGCAGCTGGGGGCCCTCTCCTCACCTGATCTGGTATATCAGGTAGGCCGTGTTATGGCAACACAATTTGTACGACTTGGCATCCATATCAACTACGCTCCCACTATTGACATCAACAACAACCCCTTAAATCCCGTAATCGGGCAGCGTTCATTTGGCGACGATCGTGAAAAGGTAGCACTATATGGAGCTGCTATCATCAAAGGGATGCAGAATGGCGGTGTGCTCGCTTCAGCAAAGCATTTTCCCGGCCACGGGGATACGGAAACCGACTCTCACAAGGCCCTTCCGCTCCTTCCTTTCGACCGTTCGCGCCTCGACTCACTGGAACTCTATCCTTTTAGGCATGTGATAAAAGAGGGAGTCGAGATGGTAATGGTGGGCCACCTGAACGTCCCCTCACTTGATCCCACCGGAGTCCCCAGTTCCATTTCCTACCCTATCATCACCGAACTGCTTAAAGAAGAGCTGGGCTTTAAGGGAATAGTGGTAACAGATGCACTCGGGATGAAGGGTGTCGCTGAAAATATCCCAAGCGAAAGGATAGCAATAGAATCCTTTAAAGCGGGGTCTGACCTCCTGCTGATGCCTCCCAAAGATAGAAGAGATGCCATTGCAGCCTTCCGCAAAGCTGTTCGTAAGGGAGAAATATCTGAAGAGCGTGTGAATGAGAGTCTTCGCAAAATTCTTCGAATGAAGGAGTATCTGGGTCTTCTCGACGGCACTCCCTATATTGATCCAAAAAATGTCATTAGGCAACTAGAGACTCCGGAAGTGCACACAATAATAAATATGGTTGCAGAAGAATCTATGACCCTTATAAAGCGCCCGGGCTGGGGTCCCGATCACAATCTCGAAACCCTAACCGCCATAGGAGCTGCCGATACCATTATTTTCCCCAAGAGAATTACGAAGGAGATACTTGAAGATGCGCGCAATCGCACTAAAGGGCTGGATTATGTTGTAATTTACCTTCCGGAAATGAGAGCACCCAAAAACGACAGGGAGAATTATGCCGCTATCCCACCTCAGGATATTTATGACTTTATCTCGGAGTGGGCCCGGGAACAAAAAATAGTTCTTGCCATTATGGACAATCCTTATGCATTGGAAAAAATTGAGATCGAAGCTTTTGAAGGCATTCTAATAGGCTATAGCTCTTCAGAGGCCAACCTCTCGGCAGCCGACAAGGTTTTACGCGGCAAACTCGAAGCTCACGGAGTGCTACCCGCCGCAGCGGGAGGATTCCCTACCGGTTATCATGCAGAGTAGTGTTGCGAGTTGCGAGTTGCGCGTTACGGGTTGCGGGGATAGTTCTGAGTATGTAGTATGAAGGATGTAGTATGAATAACAAAATATAAATAAATATGACAAAATATTCACTGAAAGATATTGACAATCTGGAAGATCTTGAAAAACTTCTTAAAATAAAAGATGACGATATAATAGTCCATTGCGTTTTCAACACACTGGACTTTTTTCAAATTTACGACAAGGTCAAAAATTTTAAATTTTCCGACTGTATGTTTCTGGGATGTGAGATTCCAATAGAGGTCAAAAATAATATTGACCATACCTGTGTGATCTTCCCCAAGATGAATGTCCCCTACAGGATCTATACCAGCGAACTCTACACACCTTATACACTTTATGACGGATATGATATAGAAGATTACGATACCCTGGCTACGAGTTATGATAAACGTGCTTATCAGCGCTATATCACAAAAGGTAAATATGGACGTGATATCTATGAGACACTTGCGCGCTCAATCCACGACCACGCCATTACTGATGCTATGAATGATCTTATCGATCAATACGACCCTAAGATGGTGGTAGCTGTGATGGGAGGACATGCAATTCTCCGCAGCGATCCTATTTATCGCAGGATTGTCTATTTAGGTAAACTTCTTACTGAAAAAGGACGTCTTATTGTTACAGGAGGTGGTCCGGGAGCTATGGAAGCGGCTCATCTTGGTGCCTGGATGGCAGGTAGAAGCAATTGGGAAGTGGAAGATGCCATTAGCATGGTGGTAACAGCACCTTTATACAGGGACCGCAATTGGCTCAAGACAGCTTTTGAGGTACTGGAAAAATATCCACAGACAAAGTTTAGGAGTCTGGGTGTACCTACCTGGTTTTATGGTCATGAACCGGCCTGTATCTTCTCCACCGACATTGCAAAGTATTTCGCAAACAGCATACGTGAAGATGGTATCATCACAATTGCACACGGTGGCATAGTCTATACACCCGGTAGTGCCGGCACAATGCAGGAGATCTTTCAGGATGCGGCTCAAAACCATTATTTCATGGATGACGAATCTGCTCCAATGATCTTTTTCGATAAAGATTACTGGACACAGAGGATCCCTGTATACCCATTCCTGCAAGAGTGTCTTACGATCGAGAGCTATGCCAATCTGCGCCTTTCGATTACCGATGATATCAATGAGGTTTACAACATTTTGGAGGAATATGTAAAGATGTTGGAGGCTTCCGAGAATTAAAAGAGGTCGGAAGTTGCCCGGAATCCCTTGGATTCACTCTGGTGCGGTTTTTGATAATGAAAGAGAACGTTTGTTCTCTTTTATTCATATATTTGTAAGATGAACAGAAAAATCACATAAAATATATTTATGAAACTAGATGGAAGAAGAGTCAGCGACAATGTTGACGATAGACGTGGCTCCAGACGTACTCTCAAGGCCGGCGGACTCGGTCTCGGTGGAATTATAATTATAGGTCTTATAACATGGCTTCTGGGAGGTAACCCCGCTGAAGTCGTAGACCAGGTATCCAATATGGGCAGCACCACCCAACAGATAGAGTATATACCTTCGCCCGAAGAGGAGGCATTGGCTACATTTTCAGCACAGATCCTGGCCTCCACTGAGGATGTATGGAGCGAAATTTTCAAGCAAAACGGTCGCACCTATATTCCTCCAAAGCTTGTTTTATACACTGATCAGGTGACTTCCGGTTGTGGTGGCGCATCGGCCGAATGTGGCCCTTTCTATTGCTCTGCCGATCAGTCGGTTTATATCGACCTTTCATTTTTTATGAATATGAAACAACAGCTCGGAGCTGATGGCGATTTTGCATATGCCTATGTGATTGCTCATGAAGTAGGGCATCATGTCCAATACTTGCTTGGAACATTGCAACAGGCACATTCGCAGATGAGAGGTGTCAGCCAAAAGCACTCCAACGAGATAATGGTGCGTCTCGAGCTACAAGCCGACTTTTATGCCGGCATTTGGGCACACCACGAACATCGTCGCTTTCAATCGCTTGAGGATGGCGATATCGAAGAGGGTATCAACGCTGCATCCAAGATCGGCGATGACTATCTTCAGAAAAAAGCCCGAGGTTATTCAGTTCCCGACTCATTTACTCACGGCACCTCCGCCCAGCGTATGCGCTGGCTTAAAAAGGGTATAACCACAGGCCGAATATCTGACGGAGATACCTTTTCCCCCGCTTATTCATCACTTTAATAACAGTACCAAATATGAATTCAACGATTCAAAAAATCATCCTGCTCTCTTTAACGCTTATTTTAGCAGTTTCCTGCAAAAAAGTGACTCTTGAGCGGCAGATAGAGACAATCTATGACTATTTTCAGAATAAAAATACAACCGCCGTTGCTACTCTCGAGAGAGTTTGCCAAGATTATCCGGCCAGAATGTCCGGTAGCGAAAACAATGACGAGGTAATAGATTACTTCACTTATGTTCTTGCGGAAGAGGTTGGTATTAAAAATATCTGGCACCAGGAAGTCGAAGTACCCAACTGGCATCCGGGAGTTACAAAGGTCACTATGAACCTTTCAGATGGCACCATAGTGGAGCTCCCCTCCATTGCTCTGGGACTCAACAATGGCACAAATGGCGAGGATGTTACTGCACAAGTAGTAGAAGTCCGCACTCGTGAAGAAATAGAGAATCTTAGTTGTAAAGACAAGATAGTCTTCTTTAATGGTGCGATGGAAGATGGCAGTAGTTATAGCAAACATGCCTGGCAACGCTCCAGAGGAGCCTCTCTTGTTACCGATAAAGGGGCTAAAGCTGTTCTGGTGCGCTCTATTAGCAATCATCCGGGAGATACTCCCCATACAGGTGCTTGTCACAATGGTGATAGCACTTTAGCTGTTCCGGCTGTGGCTATTTCCACAAATGCTGCGGATAAGCTTTCTGAGGCTCTAAAACAGGATAAAAAACTCACTGTGACCGTCAATTCCACAGCACACAACCTAACTGAACCGACTATAGGACGCAATCTTGTAGCCGAAATCCCGGGCAAAGTCAATCCCGACCACATTATACTGCTTTCAGCTCATGTGGATAGCTGGTTCAATAGCCAAGGGGCACAGGATAATGCAGCAGGCTGTGTTGCAGCCATTGAAGTGCTTCGAGCTTACAAAAAACTCCGCATGAAGCCCAAAAATACTATCCGTATAGTTATCTATCAAGATGAAGAGATCAACCTATCAGGCATGAAAGAATTTGCTCGTATTGCCAAAGAAAAACAGGAATCTTTTCTCTTTGACCTTGAGATTGATAGTGGGGCAGGCAAACCTGTCGGATTCTCCGTGTTGGAAGATCACGCCTATTTTAGAAAAATGGAAGAGGTCCTTACTCCCTATCTGGAACCCTACGGTTTAACACTTACACAATACACAGGTGATAGAAAATGGCCTCTCCGCCCCTATTATTCATTCAGAGCAGATAATAGTGAATATTTCAAATATCACCACGGCTCTCTCGACAACTTTGAAAATGTCAATCAGGAGACCTTCAAAGAGTGCATCGCCGCCATCACGACCTTTGTCTTTCTAATGGACTAACTCAATATTCTTCGTAGGCGAAGTCGATGGCACGGTTGAGGATGGTGTTGAATTCGGTGCAGGTGGCAAAAAGGTCTGCTACACGTTTTACAAGATCGGGGGCAAATAGAAAATTGTCATCAAATGGGCGTGAAATCAGCACCCTTTTAAGACGAAAATATTCGGCATAGGGGGAGTCCTGCGGAAATCCTTTCGGTATTCTCTTCAGGGCTCCATCCCATTCCAATTCAAATCCTTCAGCCTGATTCATAGCATTAAGGAGAGCCTCTCCATTGAGCATAAACTCTTCTCTTATACTCCTGATTACCTTCGAGTCCGGATTATAGGCTCCGCAACACAGCAGGTGTCCGCCAAGAGCAGTCGCTTGAGGAGGTTCAATATGAAAATAGTATCCCGAATGACCGCTGCATTTGCCGCCTTTGGCTATAAAGACACCGAAATGCTTCTTGTAGGGGGTTTTGTCCTTGCTGAATCTTAAGTCCCTGTAGAAGCGGTAAGTGCAATCCTTGAGAGTAAGGCCCCTGACTTCGGGATCAAAACTTCCCACACGCTCGATCAGTTCCGTGGCGAAATCGTTAAAAATGGCTTGTGCTTCCTTATAACGCCCTTTATTGGCATCAAACCAGGGTTTATTGTTATTCGGAACAAGATCCGTTAGAAATGATAAAACTCTTTTCATAACTACACACTACCAACTCCCGACTACAGACTGGGAACAATGTGCTTGGCATAGTTGTAGCCCAAATGGTCGTAGAGTGCCAGATGGTGCTCCATACGATCTAAGAACTCCTCATAATCACGAACCTCTGCGGGACGCCACTGCACCTCACATAGAGCAGCCATACGAGGCAGAGCCATATATTCTACATGATCGGTAGTCTTGATATATTCGCACCATACGTTGGCCTGAACACCCAGTATATGACCGTGCAACGAAGGATCCACCTCTTCGGGGAAAGGATTGAACTCATAAACCTTTTCCACCGGAATAAAACCACCAATTGCCAAAGGTTCATTATCTCTATCCTCACTTTGATAATAGTCAAAATAGAAGTGGGAGTAGGGAACCATTATCACATCGTGCCCCATATTTGCTGCGGTAACACCCCCTTTAATGCCTCTCCATGACATCACTGTAGCATTGGGAGCAAGTCCTCCCTCTAGAATCTCATCCCAACCGATAATGCTGCGGCCATGATCGTTTATATATTTTTCGATCTCAGAGGTGAGCCAACTCTGGAGACGCTGCTCAGCAGTGTGCCCATCCTTTGCAAAGAGTTTTTCCGCTCTGATACGAGCCTGACAGTCGGGACAAACCTTCCAGTGATCCTTGGGACACTCATCACCTCCGATATGGATATATTTCGAAGGGAAAAGCTCCATAATCTCATCCATCACATCCTTTAAAAACTGCACGGTATGATCCTTACCCGGACATAGCACCTTCTCAGTAATACCCCAGCGCGGCCACACCTCATATTGTTCGCCTGTACAGCCGAGTTCGGGATATGAAGCAATAGCCGCCAGCATATGACCGGGGAGATCTATTTCAGGGATAATGGTGATATAACGCTCTGCAGCATAAGCTACCACCTCTTTGATATCCTCTTGTGTATAAAATCCCCCGTGGGGAGTCTCGTCGCTCGATTCGAAATCCTTGCCCACTACGGTATGGCTTCTCATAGAACCAATCTCGGTCAGTTTTGGATATTTTTTGATCTCAACGCGCCAACCCTGGTCATCAGTCAGATGCCAGTGGAATGTATTGATATTGTGGAGAGCTATAATATCGATATATCTCTTTACAAATTCTTTATCGAAGAAATGACGTGAAACATCGAGGTGCATTCCACGGTAACCGAATAAAGGAGTGTCGTTGATTTCCACCGGATCAAACTCTACACTACCGAATTTTCCGATAGGAAGGGACTTCCTGAGGGTCTGAATAGCGTAAAAAACGCCAGCCGGAGCCTTAGCTACAATGGAAATTCCGTTTTGATCAACTCTCAGCGTATAACTCTCGTCAGACGGCATAAGAGCCTCTGCATCAATGGATATAACAATGTTGTTATCCAAATTTGAGCCATCTGCGACTACACATTTGAGTTTCAACCCGGTAATTTGTTCAATATATTCGGAGAGAAAAGCGGCATTGCGCTCCATCTGAGCATCATTTGCATCATAGACTATCTTTGTCCGTGAGGTGAGCACAAAGTCTTCACCTTCCGGTTCAGTTATAGATTGAGGAAGAGGAACTACATCATAGTCGGCCTCTCCCCTTTCAGCATTGCAGGCTAGAGCGACAAAAGCAGCTGCTGCGATTAACAAAAGTTTGAAGTTGTTCATGATCTATCTTTATTTTTTTTTATTTTTTTCGATTTAAAAAGGATATCCGATGCCGAAATGGATTGCATAACCACCTCTCCGGAGCCACATATCGGGAGAATGCCATTGCTGAGTAACAGGATTGTAGGCCTTGATACCGGCATCCAGTCGCACCAGCAACATATCGAAATCCAAACGCAAGCCAAATCCCCAGTTGGCTGCGATGCTATTAAAGAAATTCTCTGATGTAAAAATACCACGTTCATCCCTCGCAACTCCGTCGATAGAAGCGCGTTGCAGATTCCATACGTTACCGGCATCCATAAATAGTGCACCTTGCAACTTCCAAAAAAGGGGAAAGCGCAACTCAAGGTTTGCTTCGAGACGCATATCACCTGTTTGGTTGGCAATTGCAAAAGAGGAGCTGATAGGAGCCGATCCGGGACCAACAGAGCGCGACTGCCACCCTCTCATACTATTTGAACCTCCTGCATAAAAGAACTTTTCAAAGGGGAGCACATTTGAATTACCATAAGCATAGCCGACACCGGCCAGGAGTCTTCCTGCAAGTGCCAATCTCTTCTGTCGTCCAAAACGCAAAGTCTCAACCAATGAGATTTCAGTACGGAAATATTGCGAATAAGGTACTCCCCATATCAGATAGGAGCCCTTTTCATCCTGTTTTAAACCTCCGTTGAAAAGTGAAAGCATATTGCCCGCAAAATCTGCATGTATTCTGAGGTAAAAGTAGGTATCTTTTGGATTGGTAGCACTATTAGTGGTAAAATAGTACATGCCTCCGCCGCCAAAGTCAAAGTGATTGCGGTACGAATTGATCAAATAGGGGTCCTTGAGGTTTGAGTAAAAATCATCATCCATATTGAAGATGCGCACCACGTTAAATTGCAAAGGATTGATCTGAAAATATGACCTCTTGTTGCGATTCCAATTGTAGCCGTAAGCTGTAGAGACGATTATACGGGTGTACTCCGGACGATTCTGATAGTTATAAGAGAGATTGACATCCGTACGCGGAAGTGTTTGCTGGAATAGGCTTACCGGTAGTAAAAGAAACCTTGGAAAGGTAATTGAGGATGAGATGGCAAACTCGTTGGAACGGGTGGGGTCTTTAAATCTGAACTGAAAGTTACCTCTGAATCCGAGCGAAAAATATTCTCCTCCTCCAAATATATTTTTGTGGTAATAGGAAAGTGATGGAGTAACTCCAAAAAGCCCTGAAGAGTTGAATGAACCTTCAAGATTAGCCCTCACACCCTGGAGTTTGGAGGGAGTGAGCATTATACGGCAGTCAACCATAGAGGAATCGGCCTCACTTAGCTGTACATTGACACTGCTAAAAAGCCGGATGCTGGCAAAGCGCTCGTAACTGGTGTTTATTACCTGTTCGTTGTAGAGTTCGCCCGGCTTTATGGTATTAATCTGCCAGAGAAACTTATCGCGCACTTTGAGTCCTGCCATTGGGACAATGGAGACCGAGCCAATTGTATATTGTTTATGAGGACGAGCACTCGCCTCTGATTCATTTCGGGTATAATTTTCGAGAGCAACGGTCAGATCGGCTCTATCCTTCTGCCTTACGGTATCAGCATAAAAGAAGAAATAGTTTTTTGTAAAGCCGTAATAACCATGCCTGCGATAAAGAGAGGCAAGACGTTCGGATTCATCCTCAAGATCCTTCTCAGAAAGGATATCTCCAACATTTACAGTGTAGTTGGCAGAGTCTGCTGCCAATAATTCCCGCATATAGGGATCGGGGACCTCATAGCTAATACTATCTATAACATAACGTTTACCGAGGGTAACATCATATTTGACTGTGACATTCTTTTTCTTTTTAAGTATGGAGTGCGAAATCTCCGAATCATAATAGCCTGAGTATTCAAGGTGCGAAAGCATCCCTTTTTTGCTTGCATCAACTGCGGTAGAGTCAAAGACCACCGGCGCAACTCCGAGTTTTTCCACAAACCTGTCCCAGCCGGTACCACGTCCGGAACTCCAGTTATAAACATAGAGGAAAGGATTCCACCGCCCTATAAAATAGTCATTTGGTTTCTGCTTGATGTATGGCAAGAGCGACGAAACGGGATAATCATCATCATTGCCAATAATGATTTTGTTTTCCGCGAGTCTGCATTGATCCTCCTGCAGAATCCTTGTGGTACTGCAAGAAGCGGCTGCAAGAGTCGCAATGATTATTATAAATGCAAGTCTCCTCTTCATTACTCCGCAAATTTAGATAAAATTATTATTATAATCAGGTTAATTGTTACCTTTGAATATGATTTCTAAGAAGGAAATAAAGCTAATCCGATCACTCGACCGCAAGAAATTTCGCGATAGAGAGGGAATATTTGTGGTGGAAGGTGAAAAATCGGTGGAAGAAGCACTTAATTCCGGATTGGAAATCCTCAAGCTCTACCGTATCTCGGAGATCGGAGAAAAGGCTATGTCCCGCATCACGCTGCTAAACTCCCCCTCTCCCGCTCTGGCTCTTGTGCGCAAACCGACACTACCCGATGCATCGCAGATTGCCACTTTGATAGCCTCCCGACCACTGTCACTGGCACTCGATTCTATCCGCGACCCGGGCAACCTTGGGACCATCATTCGGCTCGCCGACTGGTTTGGAATAGGGACAATCTTCGCATCACACGATACTGTGGATTGTTTCAATCCAAAGGTGGTACAGGCCACTATGGGCTCCATCTTCCGCACGAAGATTATCTATTGTGACCTACTGCAGATTGTCTCGGAATTCCGCGCCGCAGGGATGCAGGTGTTCGGCACCTTCCTCGAAGGTAGATCTATCTATGAGGAAAATCTGAGCTCCAGCGGAGTGATAGTGATGGGCTCCGAGTCCCACGGTATCTCTCCGGCTCTTGAGAAGCAAGTGACGCACCGTCTCTCCATCCCCAGCTTCTCCCCTGCCTCAGCGAATGCACCGGATTCTCTCAATGTAGCTATAGCCACCGCCATCATCTGCTCGGAATTCAGGAGAAGGTAGGGGGGTTGTCGGATCTATATTTGAAAAATCAAATAAAATGTCTTTCTTTTGTACACGAAATAGCCGATGGTAAGCTTTCCACTATTCTAATAGCCCTCATTTCTTATGACTGCAACTATTATTATTCTTATCGTAACCGCTACACTTCTGGTTTGGGGTAAAATTCGCTCCGATATTGTGGCTCTTTGTTGTTTGTTGGCATTGGTACTGACAAAAGTTCTAACACCGACTGAGGCTCTGGCGGGATTCTCCAATTCCGTTGTGATTATGATTGCCGCCCTCTTTATCGTGGGAGGCGCACTATCGCAGACCGGACTTGCCGGAGCAGTAAGCAACCGATTGCTGAAACTTGCAGGAAACAGCAGTTATAAATTGTTTTTACTGGTTATGCTGGTAACAGCTTTCATAGGTCTTTTCTTGAGCAATACAGGTACGGTAGCACTGTTGATGCCGATCGTGGTGAGTATGGCTTTCAAATCCAAGACAAGTGCAAGCAGGCTCTTAATGCCGATGGCTTATGCGAGCAGTATCGGAGGAATGATGACATTGATCGGTACTCCGCCAACTCTGATTATGCATGACACCTTGATTGGAGCGGGATATGAGGGATTGCAGTTCTTTACCACTTTACCTGTAGGAATGATTCTGTTGGTTTTGGGAATTTTATTGCTTTGGCCCTTGTCAAAGATGCTCGACAAAAAGGATAAGAAAGATCAGGGTGAAGGAAGAACCACCGTTAAATCACCCGAACAACTCGCTTCCGATTATTGTTTGATTGATAATTTGTACAGAATTGTGGTATCGAAAGAGTCCCCCATTGCAGGTAAAAAACTCTCTGAAATTGATATTACAAAGCGCTATTCGGTCATTATCAGTGAGATTCATATTCGCTCTTCTTCTCCATTGAGCCGCTCTATTAGAGCCGTATTGCCTAAAGCGCAGACTATATTGACTGAAAATGACATACTCTATATCATAGGTGAGTACAAAAATGTGCTGAACTTTGTGGAGGAGAATGCTCTTTCTTTCCTGGACACTACAACTGAAAAAGAGATTGAGCGTCCGAAGTTTGGAGGCAAATTTAAGTTCGATGAGATAGGAATGGCGGAGGTTGTCATTCTTCAAAATAGCCGCCTACACAACCGACTGGTAAAAGACTCTCAATTTCGCGACAATTACAATGTAAATATACTGAGTATCCAGCGTAAAGACACTTATATCATTCAGAATATAAAAGATGTAAAAATACAGGCCGGTGATATGTTACTGGTACAAGGAACATGGGAAGACATAGACCGTCTAAGTCGTCTTGAAAGAGATGTTGTTGTCATTGGACAGCCTCAGACCGAAGCATCCAAGATAACTCTCGACCACAAAGCTCCTTACGCTGCCGTTGTTTTGATATTGATGGTACTGGCAATGGTATTCAATTGGTTACCGCCTGTAATAGCTGTGCTGATAGCAGCAGTTCTGATGGTTTTGGGAGGCTGTTTCAGAACGGTTAGAGATGCATATCGTACGATAAATTGGGAAAGTGTAATTCTTTTTGCCGGGATGATGCCTTTGGCAACTGCGATGGAGAAAACAGGAACTTCAGCATTGGTAACCAACGGTATTGTGGATGCAGTGGGTTCTTACGGCCCTTATGCAGTCTTAGCAGGCATTATGGCGGCTTCCTCTCTGCTGACTATGTTTATAAGTAATACCGCTGCCGCTATTCTGTTTGCTCCT
Source organism: Bacteroidales bacterium (assembly GCA_012798805.1). Taxonomy (GTDB): domain Bacteria; phylum Bacteroidota; class Bacteroidia; order Bacteroidales; family UBA932; genus Cacconaster. Next base: position 65,272 of record JAAZMM010000004.1, on the reverse strand, counting down.
ATTGCATTACAGGCTGCCATATCTATGGATGTGAGTCCCTATCCTTTCCTTATAGGTGTGGCCGTGGCAGTAAGCATGTGCTTTGCCAGCCCCTTTGCCACTCCGCCCAATGCTATGATTATGTCGGCAGGAAAATACAATTTCATGGACTACATCAAAGTAGGCCTCCCCTTGCAATTGCTTTTCCTGGTGGTAATGATTTTCGTGTTGCCGCTTATTTATCCGTTTTAGAGGGGATGCTGACGACGAAGTTAAGAGAGTTTGCTGATTTCCTTCTGAGATAGGCCGGTGGCTTTTGAGATTGACTCCAATGAGAGGCCTTGCGACAACATAGACTTTGCAACTTGGCGTATTCCTTTCTCTATTCCTTCCTCTAATCCTTGTTCGCGTGCGGATTCGACAACATCTTCCCAAGGGACCTCAAGAAGGTGTTGGCGATATTGTTCTCGCTCACTTTCGGAAAGTGATGTCATCGCCGCCTTGCAGATAAGATCCTTGAAGTATCTCTTGAGCTCATTAGAGACATCAATCCTATCGACTGCTGCCATAAAGTCTTTGTATGTCATTCCCATTTTCCTGTCAGTCATTAGTTTTAGCAAAACTAATAAACTTTCATAATCTTTCCCACTTTTGGCAATGTTTTTAATATTGACACAGGGAAGCTGTAGAGTTATGATATGTATCAGATTGCTGATAACGCGGCCTGTCTTTGTATTGCACATCTTGTACTCGTTTTTAATCAGACCGTTTTTTTCAATCTGAAAATTACTCAGACATATGGTAAAAACCTTCTTGATATCGCCATACATTGTCTTGTCTCCACGGAATACGGTATCGCTTATAAGTCCGCAATTGTAATACATTAACCTATCAAACATATACCTGTAGTAGTGATTCTGCATCTCAATAATATAACGTACCCCATCCTTCGTCCTGCATAGAATGTCAACAACCGGCCGTGATGCATCTTCAAGATAAGTAGTCAGCTCTTTGTTTATAAACTCAATCTCGTCTATAGGACTTTCGAGCTCCTCTTTGAGAATGATGTTAATAAAACCGATAGTCAGGTCTTTGTTTTTCTCGGTTCCAAATAGATACTTGAAGCCAAAATCTGTAAAGGGATTCAAAACCGTTCCCTCCGACCACACGCTACCTTCACGTGGTAATGAATCTTTGCTCATAATGCGATAATTTATAAGTTAGGTAAATAAAACATAGTGCAAATACTACTATAATAAATCATAACACAAATTAAGGCAATAAAAACGATATATACAAACAATTAAAACATATCTTTGAGCAACGAAGTAAATAAATATACAGAACAAATAAATGTCGATGTTTTTTTAGATAAAAAAAAATTGGAAACAACTTTCGTTATTTCCAATTTTTTACTCAGAACTCCAAACTACTTCCTCTTCTTGTCTTGCGTGTAGCTGTAGCCATAGCCGGCATAGCCGTAGCCATAACCATAGCCATATTTACGGCCATAACCGTAACCATAGCCATAGGTGCCATAGGAGGCTATTTTCTTAATGTCGATACCGTTTAACAGGATACTCATATTATTCATCTTACCGGAGTTATACAATTCTTGTATCTCAGGCAAGACACGTTTGTCGAGCATACCCGAACGCACCACATATATGGTCTGATCGGCCACACGTGCACACAATTGTACGTCCACCACTACGCCAAACGGAGGGGTATCAAGCAAAACATAATCATATTTGGTTCTAAGTTCGGCTATCAACTTATCCAATCTGTCGCTCTTCAATAGGTCTGCCGGATTAGGAGGTATTGTACCACAGGGAACAATATCCAACAGACTACTTTCTTTATAAGGATGAATTGAGTCAAAAATATTATCCTCCATTCCGGCCAGATAGTTGGAGACTCCCGGTTGTTTTGTGCCTATACCCAACCTTTTTGTCAGAGTACCCTTTCTTAAGTCCAAATCGATAACCACAACTTTTTCCTTTACCGTAGCCATACTCATACCGAGATTAGCAGTTATGAAGGTTTTACCCGCATCCTGGTTAACAGATGTCACCATAATAACCTTTCCTCCCCCTTTATGCTCAGTATCCATAAACTCAAGGTTGGAATGTACAATCTTTAAAGCTTCACAGATAGGCTCGGTACTATTCTCTTCAACCACAATCAACTCTTTAGATTTGGTTTTAACCAATGGGATTTCACCCAAAAATGGAACAGTAAGTGCCTCTTTCAGCTCTTTCTTGGTATATACGGCAGTATTGAGCAACGAACGTATGTACAGCCACAAGCCGGGAATTAAGAGACCAATAATAAAGCTAATTAATACTACTCTGACTTTATTTGGGGATACGGGCGAATTTAACCCGTCGGCAGGGTCGATAATACGGCAGTTACTTGCCATTATGGTAGCTTGTAGCTCGTTCTCCTCCTTTTTATTCAACAGATAGAGATAGAGCTCTTCCTTTATTTTTTGCTGACGTTCAATACTGGTAATATATTTATGCTGCATAGGCACAGTGGAGATTTTTCCCCTCGTGCTTATCTCTTTTTGTCGCATATTTTCAATCTGTATCTTCAATCCGGCTATCAGATTATCTACAGCTTTGGAGATAGAAAAGCGTGTCGCAGCCAAGGTATTATCCATCTCCCTTACCAGAGGGTTGTTTTCGCTACTATTTGCCAACAATTTGTTGCGTTGAGCAAGAAGCGAGTTATATTCAGAAATCTGGTTTTGAATACCGGAATCGGAAATACCTATACTGGCAGGGATCGGGTCTGAAAGTTTGGAGTTATCCTGAAGATAAACTTTCATAAACTCAGCCATATCCAGTTGATTTTCCAGACTCAATACTTCAGTATCCAATCTGCCGCTGCTTTGCAGATAGAGGGCACTCTCCGAACGGATATCGGTAAGTTGATGATCTCTTTTATACTGCTCAATCTTCGAATCCACATCCGACAGTTCAGCTTCTATAATGATCAATCGCTCTCTGATAAAATTTGCCGTTGACTCCAGTACCTGATTTTTATCTAGAATAGCATCATTTTTGTAAACCTCTATCAGAGTGTTTATCACATCCTCAGCACGCTTGATATTCACATCTTCCAAAGTCAAATTGATGATAGATGACATTTTGTTATCTACATCTACTTTTAGCCGCGCATTATAGCTATCTGATACAGCTTTCAGGCTCCTTTTGCTTATCTGAACGGGCTTACCTATATAATCTCTCTCTATTAGCGGGGCTATAGTCACAATTATATCACCTACAGGGGTACGTAAAGTATCGCCTGGCTGTAGCACCTTAACCAGATTGCTTTCTTCTTTTCCCCATTGGAACTCCTGTAGCTCTACTTGCCTATTTTCCAAAAGGGTGGCAGTCATACTTATACTTTGCAATGGGTCTATATCTGTGAAGTCCACTATTATCGGAGTACTGCTATAAAGTTCACGATCACGCAGACCATCCCGTATCTTGTAGCTTACATCCAGTCGCAACTGTTTGGCTACATCATACATCAGCCGTTTGCTTTTAAAAACTCCGATCTCATTATCAACTGAGGCTCTCGCTGAGAAAAAGAGGTCTTCAAAAGCGGCAGACTCACTCATTACACCGCCTCTTCTATCATCTTGCACCAATACCGTAGCCGTCCTTCGGAAAGTCTTAGGAGTACTGCGTACGTAGAGAAATCCTATCAATCCGCATATCAAAACCGATAAAATAAACCATTTTCTATGAAACAGCACCGTACTAAATAGTTTGGCTAACGAGCTGCCCTCACGATCAGATCTATCATTCAGAGAGACAAAATCCATCTCGTCGTAAATATCTCTTTTACTCATAGCTTTTATATATTTCTATTGAAAATTACAACCAATAATGATGCAAGCGAAGTCAATACTGAAATGATTGAGGCAAATGTACCAACTGAACGATTTTGGTTTATTTCGCGTTGCCCGGCACGCGCCTTATTAGGCTCCACATAGACAATATCGTTCTGTTTAAGATAGTAGTAGGGCGAATTCATCAGATTTTTGCTACGCAGATCCACTAAAGCCACAGTACGTTCCCCATTCTCCTCTCTGATTACTTTCACGTTATCTCTTCGCCCATAGATGGTCAGGTCGCCTGCAAGGCTTAGTGCATCCAATATAGTAATACGGTCGCTATCCACATCGAATGTACCGGGACGAACCACTTCACCCATTACCGATACTTTAAAATTAAGAAACTGTACCGTTACCACGGCATCATTGACCAATCCCTTTTCTTTTAGCTCTCTGCTAATCAGCTCCGAAAGCTCGAAACGAGTCAAACCTCGTACATTAACCGCACCTAACTGAGGAAAGTTGATGTTTCCATTTTTATCCACCAAATAGCCCAACATACGTTGTTGTCCTCCAACATATCCGGTAGCGGTATACTGATAGCTTACCATCGGCAGGTTAAACATCTGCACAAGCTCCGGATCTTTACTGTTTACCATAATGGAGATTAGATCATCACTATTTATGCGAACATCATAATCTTGTGCTATTTGTTGACGGTAATCTCTCTTTACATCTTGCATATAGGTAATATTTTTTTGTGATGCACAACCGCTTAACAAAAGCAGCAGCAAAGCTATATATCCGAGATGTCTGATTGTTTTATTCATTATTGTTTATTTTTATATGATTTCAAAACATTGGTAATGTTACTACAAGGGTAATGTTACTACAAGGTGCAAATATACTTACTTATAATGATTTATTCCAAATAATCAATTATCTTTTCTAGAATAAAATACGCAGCTTTTCCATCACCAAACAGCGGCGGGAAGGTTACCTGTTTTGTAGAGAGATCTCTATATCCATCTACTATTCTATCAAAATCAGCATCCACAATTAATCCGGCAGCATGTTCTAGTATTTCCACCCATTCCGTTTCAGGTCTCAATATTACACAAGGTTTCTCGAAGAAAAATGCCTCTTTCTGCACCCCACCACTATCTGTCATCACAAGTTTGGCGTTTTTTTCCAGCTCTATCATTTCTAAAAACGAAACAGGCTCAACTAATTTTATATATGATGAGTGTTTTATTTTATCGTATAATTCCGGACTGAGATTTTTAGGCATAAGTTTAGATGTACGGGGATGTAAAGGGAGGATGATATCAATCTTATACTCGTCACTGATATGTAACAATGCCCTGAATATTGATTCTAAACGATAAGGGTTGTCTGTGTTGTTATCTCTATGTATTGTGGCTAAGATATAGTTGTTTGCTTGAAGCGAATTGGATTCCAAGATTTTTGTCCGCCCAGAAAACTCAGCAAAATAGAGACTGTTATCATACATAACATCCCCGCTATTGAATATCTGACGATGTTTACCGTTTTTAAAACGAACATCAATATCCATAAAACCCTCTTTACGCAAGTTTTCAATAGCTGTTTGCGTTGGAGCAAAAAGAATTGAAGACATCTGGTCACAAGCTATTCGATTAACCTCCTCGGGCATAGCCATGTTAAATGACCTTAACCCCGCTTCGATATGAAAAATTGGAATATGTTGCTTAACAGCTGCCACCGCCCCTGCAAGTGTGGAATTGGTATCGCCATAGAGCACAACTCCGTCAAAATGCTCCGATAATATTAGATCTTCTATCCCGGAAATCATTTTTGCTGTCTGTTCTCCATGCTTACCGGAGCCGACACCTAAATTATGGTCCGGCATCGGAATTTTTAACTCGTCAAAAAAGACCTTCGACATAGCGGCATCATAATGTTGGCCTGTATGCAGTATTTTTTCCTCAATCCTATCGGAAAAATCATCTCTTATTGCTCTTGAAAGAGCCGCCGCTTTTATAATCTGAGGTCGAGCACCTACAACTGTAAGTATCTTTATCATTTTTTCTTCCGGGAAGAATTATTTTTATAATGTTTTAAAAGTTCAGCAAAAGTAACTCTTTTATCCATGATAATCCAAAATTAATTCAATTATAGTAGATGTATGGTTAGCAATAATATCACATCATTACATGAATCTAGATTGATAAGCAGGATTCTTTTTCATTATCTTTTTGCTTTCTGGATAGTTATCAATAAACCAAGTCAGAAAAGCAGTTACATCTATTTTATCTGCCAGCATTTTCTGACGACGAAATATAAAGTCATCTTTTAAATTAGATATGGATAATAACTCTTCCAGTTTATTTATGAGTTTAGTCGGATTATTTGTAGAAATACCAAATGTTAAACCATAACTATGCTCAAGTTCTTCCAACACACTTATTCGACCTGCAAAATCACTAAAGCGTAAAGACGGGACTCCCAACATGGCCGCTTCCATAGACATACTCTGACTATCTGAAATTAAAATGCTAGCATGGGATAAAACATGATGAATATCATTATATCGTATCTTTAGTTCATATGAACTTAACCCATCCGCTATCACTGCCTCAGATGTGATGTATACCCTATAATCAAAATTTTCCGCCAGAGTTATAATATCTTCCACTGATTTATAAGTTAAACCCTTGATATTAACATCGTGATGAGCTGACAATTGCGCTAAACGTATCAATATATATTTTTTATGAAGCCCGTATTTTCTAATTACGGACCCGTCTGGTGTAAAATAGTTTGGATGCAGATAGGCAAGCTTCATATATCCATTGTATGAGATTCTCTTCCTAGTATATGGTCCTGTTTTACACTCTACAGGAACAAGTATACACGAAGTAAAAGGATATGTTAGTCTGGCAAGATTACGAATAATATCATAATCATCTTCAAGGACCGTAATAGAGTGCCTTCTTAAAATAAAAGCTGCTTGAGCAACAGAAGAATCTGTTCCTACTAAAATATCGGCTTTGAAACGCTTGGCTTCTTTAATTACAGCTAAAGTGCGTTTTATGGATGCAATAAGAATAGAGAAATGAGCTTTTCCTCGTGGTGTAGGTTGAATATTTGTGTATTCTATTTCATCTTCATTAAGTAATTGTTCAAGAATATCTTTAGTTTTTATTAACACCTTAATATCGCACCCATTTTCTTCTAAAATACATATTGAATTCTTTAAAAAATGATATTGGGCAGGATGTCCTATATAAATTAATACACGCTTCATTTCATTAGTTACTATTGATACCTAAGTGTTTTATAATGAATTTAATAATTCAATCAATGCTCAACAATTATTATAAATGCCTATATTGTTTCCTTTAATTATATGATCTTATTTTACATAAGTTTCTATATTGTTTTATTGGCTTTTTAATTGAATACTAATTTGAATTACAAGTTTACTATTTTTATTTGTTTTTTAATGAAATAGCACAAAAGAATTATTCTTCTATATAAATAAAAATCGTAGATTTGCTCTACCTAAATAAACAATAACTGGAAGTTGATTTAATTTGAACGCAATGAGTGGAATTTGTGGAATAATAAAGTTCGATGGTATTTCACCAGAGAAAGGCAAGGTGATTCGTATGATGCAAAAACAAAAACATCGTTGCCCGGATGATAATGGAGTGTTTTCAGACAAGTCTGTTGCCCTCGGATTTGTGAGATTAGCTACCACAGAGTCAAGTGAACTGGATCAGCAGCCTATGGTTGATGAAACAAGGGATTATGTGATTGTCTATAATGGTATTATTTATAATTATGTTGAATTAAGAGAAGAATTAATTACGAAAGGCACTGAGTTTAAAACCAATTCAGACACTGAAGTGCTTTTAAATATGTATATAGAATACGGCAAAGAGTGTTTAGATAGGTTAAATGGTGTATTCGCTTTTGTTATTTTAAACAAGAAAAATAATACTGTATTTGGTGCAAGAGACAGATTTGGCGTAAAACCTTTCTATTATTTTCATAATAAAGAACAATTTATTTTCGCATCAGAAATACCTCCAATTTTAGAAGTATTTGATCAGGACACTAAACCAAACGAACTAGTAATATATGAATATCTGCTCCATAACAGGACAGACCAAACTGAAAATACGTTTTTTGAAGAAATTAAAAAGCTCCAACATGGGCACTATTTTGAAATCGAAGACAATCAATTAGTTATTAACAGATGGTATAATGTTGCTGATAAAATTAAGAATTGTGATGGCGACTCAAAAAAATACAAACAATTATTAGTAGATGCTGTTAAAATAAGATTAAGAGGCGATGTGCCTGTTGGTGTCTGCTTAAGTGGTGGATTGGATTCTTCAACCATAGCATCTATAATTTCTAAAGAATTAAACAATAACGAAATACCTACTTTTTCGGCGGTTTATAACAAAGGGGAATATGGCGATGAGTCAGATTTTATAAACTTATATAAAGGGGAGTTGAAAAATATGTACTTTATAACTCCGAATGCCACATTGCTTTTATCGAATTTGGAACACTTTATACGAATTCATGCCGAACCTATCCCATCTACAAGTCCTTTTGCTCAATACTGTATTATGAGTTTAGCAAAAAAATATGTTGGGGTTACCATTGATGGACAAGGTGCCGATGAGGTTTTGGCCGGATATCATTACTTTTTTGGTTTTTACTTCAAAGAACTTTTAAGGCAAACTAAATTCAGACGACTTTTTAAAGAAATATCACAATACTGGAAAAAACATAAATCTTTAAATGGATTAAAATTCTTACTATATTTTTTGTTGCCTTCTTTTCTTAAAAACGAAGTCAGTGTTTTTGGAAAGTCTTACTTATATAATGATTTTGTTAAAAGAGTAACTTCATCAAGAAAAACAACAATTATTAGTGAATTATATGGCTCTAGAAATTTAAATGAGTCTTTAATTAATCATTTTGAATACAAATTAGAACACTTATTAAAATGGAGCGATCGAAACTCAATGGCTTTCTCTTTGGAGTCTCGAACACCATTTTTAGATTACCGTCTCGTGGAATATACTTTATCAACACCTTCAGAATATAAAATTAGAAATGGCGAAACTAAGTATATACTTAGACAAGCAATGAAAGGACTTTTGCCCGAACAAATTCGAAAACGAAGAGACAAAATAGGATTTGAAACACCCCAAGACCAATGGTTTAGAACTCCAGAATTCCAAACCCTCATAAGTGACATATTGAATTCAGAATCCTTCCGTAATAGGAGAATTATTAATCCACAAAAGGCACTAAACTTATATTCAAAGCATTTAAAAAAAGAAATAAACATCTCTAAAGATATATGGAAGTGGATTCATCTGGAATTGTGGTTTAGAGAGTTTATAGATAAAGAATAGTTGATAATGCAGTTTACAAATGTGTGGTTTCGAAGTTCATGTTACCTCTTCAACCCTACATTCTTCTACTTACATAGTTTATAAGATACTACCTTCGTTTTTTATGATGTAATATATTCGCTTTTTAAAATACTCGTATATATAGACACTATTCGCTCTGCGACTTGATTATTGCCCAATCCTAATTCTAAAATCCGCTCTCTACCGTTAGTTTCCCCGATTTCTGAGGAAAAACGTATGGCCTTTTCTATTTTTTTTGCACAATTATTTACATCAAAATCAGTTAAATAGCATCCTGGTGTATTCCCAAATAACCACGAGACATCTCCCACATTTGTGGAGACAATAGGCCTGTTGCAAGCCATAGCTTCTTTTATTGCATTAGGACTACCCTCACGCAAACTTGTGAGAATTACCACATCGGCCGCATTGTACCATATAGGTGTTTCCTCATTAGGGACATCCATCAAGCAATGAAGCTTGACATCTTTATCTTGTAATAATTCTATCGCTTGTTGAGTTAATAAATAATTTTTTTCTTGTCTTTGAGGATTAGATGTGAACAATATATGCTTCTTTTCATGATTCCATTTCAATTTTTCTTGACATATCTCTCTTTGCATAGGGATAAATCGGTTCAAGTTAACTCCATTAGGTATTACAAGTGCCTTAGGATAATTTAATGACTGCTTCATATTCTCAGACTTAACAATAATAGCCTTCCAAGAAAAAAAACGCTTGAATATCTTCAGTATTAATTTGGAATTGGGATTTGCATTAACATCGTCACCCATTAACGAGGCAACCAGAGGTTTAGCTCCAGCAAAACTTGCAACAATAGCTGATAAAGAGTAATGAGCATGTACGATATCATATTTCCCCTCTTTAAACCTTTTTCTTAAAGGAATAATATTTTTCATATATCCTTTTATTCCTTTGCCTTGAATAGAAAAAAAATCTATTGATAAACCAGAATTATTTGCAGTCAATGCTGAGGCCTGATTAATAATGATAGGACCGATTCCTTGGTCTGAATTTCCACTACAAACAAATAGTATTTTCATCTTTATTATTTCAAATTATTCCAATACCATTCACAGGCCTGTTCAAACCCTTCTAAAGCACTGTAGTGCGGATTATATCCCAAAATTCTCTTTGCTTTCTCAATAGATGCTTGTGAATGTGGTATATCTCCTTTCCTAACCTCTCTAAAAACAGGCTGTATAGAGGCTATTTCGGGGTCAAACTTTGACAAGTTTGTCCTAAGGCAATCAAAAAGTTGTAATAAGGTAGTGTTGCCCCCATAAGCTATATTAAAAACCAGGTCTAACGAAGCATTTAGGGGTAAATTCATATTATATAACCCGGATTGTTTTACAATAATCTCTTTGGGTGTAGTCATAGCCAGTTCATTGGCTTGTATCACATTATCGATATATGTAAAGTCCCGCGAATAGGTGCCATCACCATTTATCATAGGAGAGTCATGGTTGATAAAGGCTTTTACCCATAATGGAATAACCGCTGCATAAGCTCCATTTGGATCTTGTCTGCGACCAAAAACATTAAAATAACGCAGTCCTATCGTTTCCAAACCATATAGGTCAGAGAATACATTGGCATAGAGTTCGTTCACATATTTTGTTATAGCATATGGTGAAAGAGGCCGCCCTATATTGTGTTCTATTTTAGGTAACTCTTTGCTATCACCGTAAGTTGAAGAACTGGCAGCATACACAAATCTCTTTATACCGGCATCTCTTGTAGCTACAAGCATATTTAGGAAACCATCTATATTAGTAGCATTTGTAGCTATCGGATTATTGATACTTCGCGGCACTGAGCCCAGTGCTGCTTGATGAAGTACGGCATCACAGCCTTTTACTACCTGTTTGCAAACTTCTATGTCGCGAATATCTCCATCCACAAAAGTGAAGTTGGGCTTACTTAGCAATTGTTCTATATTGTGCTTAAAGCCCGTAGAAAGATTATCTAAACAAACAACCGTGTAACCTTTGTGTACAAAATATTCGCAAAGATTACTTCCTATAAATCCTGCACCACCTGTTATTAGTATTTTCATTATTGATTATTCTTTTACATCTGAAATAACATATCTAAACTTCCCTGATTTATCGTATGGCAAATTATCTAAAATTTCCAGCTCAACCTTATTGGCCAGTTTTTGCAAATTTTTAAGAAGTTCTATTCTTCCACTTTCAGGGTATTCTTTATCTTTATTGGCTTTTTCCAGTCTAAACACCAACTCTCCTTTCTTTTTTTGATAAACCTGAAATCTCGTAAAATGCTCGAACCAGTCGCTGTGTAATTCAATAAACATACTCACAAAGAAAGCGGCAGTTACAGGAACATCATCTTTAATATAGATGACATCTGCAGTGCGTCCTGAAATAGATTCAAGAAGTTTGGAATGTCTGCCACAATCACATTGTTTCTGAGACATTATGGCACTATCGCCGTTTTCGTATCTAATGAATGGAAATGCATAGTTATCTAAATCCGTCAGGATAACCCTACCCGGTTTGCCGTAACAATAACTATCTGATTCATCTACAATTTCCAATAAACAATGTTCTTCGGTCACGTGGAGCCCTATATGAGCATCACACTCAAAAGCCATACTATTACATTCTCCGCCGCCATATTGATCAAACATTTTTACATTAAAGGTCTCCTCTATATATTGTCTATACATAGGGAGAAGAGTCTCTGTTGTACTGGAAATAGCTTTTAAGGATGGTAATGTTAAATTATGCTCTTTGAAGTATTTTGCTACTTGCAAAACGGCACTAAGATAGCCATGAATTAAAGCGGGCTTATGTTTAATCAACTGCTTAGCAACGTCTGGTAAAGACTCTTTATTCAGTCCATATGCATTTATATGTAGACTCTTACTCATTCGATCAAGAACATATGATTTGCATTTTTGCCACCAAGTATGTTCAATTACCGCTCCAGAAGACCACAACACTGCTTTGCTATCTCTATTTTTTATCCCCATCCAATCGTGCCAACGATAATAAGCCCCCCAAGAGAAATCCCTTGTTTGAGTGTCCTTATAAAAGGCGAAAGGTATGCCGGTAGTTCCACCTGTTACTGCACGTTTTATCTTATAGCTATTGATATTCACATTATCGGCGATGAGATTGTCTTTTCCTTGTCGTATCATCTCTTTTGTCGATATAGGAATCTTTTGTATATCTGCCAATTCCCGAATATCATCTGGTTTTAAACCAATACTATCAAACAACTTGCGATAATAAGGCACATGCTGGTAGCTAAAAGAGACCAACTTTTGCAGTTTCTTCAATTGGTACTCATCCAGTTGTTCTCTACTCCAGAAATCAGATTTTTCCAACTCTTTTTTGGTTTTTACGATTCGAGTACCTCGAACCAAATCTTGTAAGTATAATGATAAACTCATAAGTATTTTAGCTCTTAATCTTTAACTTTAATATGCGCTTAATGATATCGAGATGTGATTCACAATACAATAAACATTTTGTAAAATAAAGTCGTTTGGTACCATGGAGATTTCCAAGCCACCCTCGTTTGTACAACTTGTCAAAATACTTGTTGCCAAAAGGATTCAATCGTGATATCATTCGTTTAGCCTTTTTGGTAGCCCATTTATCATACTCTTCTTCCAACAGATTATCATCACTAATAATTTTGTTCAATTTATCTAAAGTAGATGAGAAAGCATCTCTTTCCAAAAGTTGCACATTAGGAAAGTCTGCACATTGAAGAATAGGAAATAGCGTAAACCCTATTTTATTGTCCTCAAACATTAATTTTACAAGCCACCCCTTGTCCCACATGCCATTATTACGGAGTACTTTTAGATCAAAACAAAAATTACCTAGGCCGTAGAAAATTGGCTTGTCTCGGTAAATCTCATAGCCTGAATAGCAATGCTGATGATGGTTGATAACCACATCCGCACCAAGCTCCACGAAATATCGATACTCTCGTTTCATCCGTGGCGAAGGCAATTGATAATGTTCTATGCCACCATGTATGATCATAATAACATAATCTGCTTTTTTTTTCGCTTCTACGATATCGTGATGAATATTAATCAAATCATAAGGATTGCTTCCCCCATACCCATCTTCGGCAATAGAAAACTCCTGTTCGCAAACATTAATAAAGGCAAAAATTTTATCTTTAATATGCTGATAGAACACTTTGCGAGCTTCCTTCAAATTTTTGCCACCTCCTACATAATTCAGCCCAATAGAATCAGCACTACTCAGCGTATTACACACTCCTGCTTGCCCTTGATCCCGAAAGTGATTGTTCGCAAGAGTTAACAGATCAAATCCGGCATCTTTGACAACCTCTATTGTTGCTAAAGATGCATATAGGTTGGGCCCCGTTTTTTTTATCGGCGTTGGTTTGTCCAGAACTATAGGGGCCTCAAAATTAACAACACTGAAATCCGATTCTTGAATGAGCGACAGGACATCACCAAAAAGGTAAACTGTCTTATGTGCTTCGAAAAGAGGTACTGTTCTTTCATGAGGAACCAGATCTCCGGCTACCAATATGGATATCAACATAGTTTCTATTTTGAAAATTTTTACAAATAATTGAATAATAGAAAATCGCATACATAAAGTATTGACAACTACTATAAGGATTTGAAAATAGTGAAATAAACAGAGGTATAAATAAGAATGGACCAAAACCTTTTTTAAGACCTATGGGATTAAATCTCCATACAGCAATAATAAAAGCTATAAAACCTAACCATCCCCAACCACATAATAACGATGCCAATGCATTGGGAGCTAATATCTCTCCATATTTTTTTACAATATAGGAGCTTAAATTGACACCATCTCCCCATGGATGCACTAAAGAATTCTCTAAACTGATTCTACCCATAGCAATACGAGTAACCCTCATCCAAGACTCATCTTCAAATGTTGCCTCTGTTACCTCCATACCCAGTTCCTGATAATTATCTAGTTTCTCTGACAAAAAATCAGCAGTATTAAACAATTTAATAGCCCCATACACAAAAACCAACAAGACGAAAGGAAGTAGTAGCAAGGCTCTTCTGGACCCACGTTTTATAAGATAGAAAATAGCAATGAAAAACAAACCTAAATAACCTGCCGTAGAGAATGTCAAAATAAGGGCAAGAATGAGCAGTAAAATCTTTCTGTCAAGCACATAATTGTCTCTATGAAGCTTGTAGATTATCATAAAGTTGAGAATCCATGCATAAGCACCCGGTTCCCACATAAAACCGCTATTCCTCGGAAAAATACCATAATACTTATTATACAAACCAAGATGATTATAAACAATAATATAAAAATCTCCATTTGCAAGCCTTCTCCCACGTAACAAAAAGTTCAGATGTGGAGTAAGACTATTCACAAATGAGGGCGCAATTACCTCTATTATATAGCAACATGAGGCAATTATGACAAGTATATATAAAAAACGGAATAATTTTTCAAAAAATGAAGCCCCTATGATTTTTACCACAAAATATGGGATACACATTCTTAAAACAGAACCTAGAAAAGTGATTATCGGCAACTCGTTATTTACAAGGTATGATATAAGGTTTACCACACACCACAATGCCAATACAATAAAGAATTCGACATCAAAACTACATTTCCTATAAAGAAATATTGATAACAGAATAAAAAATAAACCTACTACAAAAGCATCATATGCCAAAAAGAATGTTGATCCCGCCAAAAAAAGCAGAAAAATCAGCAGTAATAATACATCTAACTTTGTAAACCAAGTTCTAGCCTTTTGAATCATAACAATAAACTCTGCTTTTCAGCCAACTCAATTAAAAAATCAACTATTCGTTTTGCTTGAACAGTACTATTAAAATTCGCCTCAGCCACCTTATATCCCTCTCTACCGATAGATATAAGTGTGTCCCTATCTGTATTCATTGCCTTTTCCAATGCTTTAGCGAATTTTTCAGGACTATCCGCTTCCGGTAGAAAAGCAGACACCCCATCAGTAAGATATTTAGGTATCTCACCAAGATTCGTTACTATAACAGGATTGGCTGTACACAAATATTCCCCCACTTTACAAGGCATCGTTGTAGTACTTCTAATGGAAGTAGGGCTTGCCAGAGCAAGAAATGATGCATTTGTAAGAAATTGAGGAACCGCTTCCGATGAAATCCGGCCCAGAAAAACGACACGGTTGTTAAGATCCAGTTCAGTTACTAACTGTTTCTGGGCAGGAACCGCTGATGAATCTCCGGCCAGAACCAATTTATACGAAGGGAATTTCTCTGCAACCAAGGCAAAAGCCTTTATCAAGATAGAGATACCATCTGCTTCACTCATATTGCCACAATAGGCTATGTAAGGAGAATATGGAGAAAGCATCTTAGTCGGTAGTGAATATTTAGCAATATCCACTGTCATGGGAACGACAAGATAGGGACAATTGGGCTTTGCGAGCGGAATATAATAGTCAACCAAGTGCTGAGTCTCCAGTATCCAGGCATCCGGCTTTTTGAAAGCTTTTTTTGTAAAATAAATTAACAAGCGCCCAAGAAATGATTTCTCATACTTGCTTTTATTCTGCTCAATAGAAGGCAATTCAGCACGCTCAATAACCAGTTTTGCATTATTTCTTTTGGCAACGGAAGAGAACCAAAAGTACTGGAAAATACTAGAGCTTAGCATCATAATGGAAAGATAGTCTCCTTTTCTTTTGTTAAGCAAACTTCTCGCACTTAGAATACCTCTCAAATACAACCATAACTTCCTTACCTTATATCCTTCACCTCTCGGCCAAAAATCCTTTCCCGAAGCATAATGCACATTTACCCCTCGATAGGTAATTGCAGAACGCCTTATCAAATCCTCTCTTTCCTCATCTGTAAAAGGTTGGTCATAAGTAACAAGGCTAATCACCTCTACCTCGTGTCCACATTTGGCCATTTCCACAGCATATGAAAGGACACGATTGGCAGACGCTTTCCCATATGGGAAGGACCCTGTATAAATAATTGGAATATACATATTCCTACAAATTTATTTCCAAATCAGCACAAGCTTTTTGATAGAAAGTATCATTATCCTCTTTACCATCAACATGTGGAATCGTACCATACGATACAAGCACCGCCACATCCTCTCCTTGATTTACCACTGCATGAATGGTTTCTGCAGGAACATACACTAATGATGGTTTGTCGGCAGACAATTCAATAACACGGTGATGCTTGCCATCCACGGTGGACAACAATACCTTGGCCGTGCCATAGACACAAGTGAACCACTCTTCCTTCTTGTAATGATAGTGGTCTCCCCGACGGTAGTGAGGATTGATGGAAAAAGTATAAACATAACCGCCCTTGGGAATATTGAAGTCTTCAAACCTCAACACCTCGAAAAGTGCACCACGAGGATCGGTGTGTAAAACTAGTTCCAGCTCATCAAATGGTTTTTTCCAGTCCAATTTAGTTATATTTTTTTTGGTAATTCTTAATAAGATCGCAGATTCTATAAATATCCTCATCATCCACCCACCATCCACAAGGCAAGGAAAGTTCCCGGGCAGCAAAAAAATCAACCCCCGGAAGTTCTCTGCGAGAATCCTTGAAGATAGTCCATACGTCATTCCTCGGATGATTCTGTTCGGCAAAAACACCATTTTCTTCCAGATATGCACAAAGTCCATCTCGTTTTTCTGACATAATCACATAGGTCCAATAAACGGAATATGCTTTGGGATCACGACGGATCAGAGTAACTCCCGGTATATTCAGATCCTTGAGTGTCTTTGTGAAAAGCTCTCCATTATGATGATATTTTTCAATGATCGGTTCAATAACCTTCTGTGCCTCAACTCCTATTGTGGCGGCTATATCATTCATATTTGCCTTATAACCCAATTCGGTAATATCTGAAAGCCACGGATTACCATCACGCTTATCACGATCTACCCCCAACCATTTTAGTTTTTTACCGCGCTCGTAGAGTTCCTCGTCCTGAAAAGTCATACAACCACCATCTCCGGTGGTCAAATGCTTGATTGCCTGAAAAGAGAAACAGCAAATATCCCCATGATTGCCAATCATCTTATCGTTGTACTTGGCACCATAAGTATGTGCACAATCCTCTATAAGACGGACACCGTAAGACTTGGCAAGATCCACATATTTATCCAGGTCAACGATATCCCCATCCTTGTGGAGAAGCATGATAGCCTTTGTCCTCTTGTTGATAAGTTTCTCCACGTCATTGATATCGGACATACCTGTTGTCGGATCCACATCCGCCCAAACCGGTTTTCCCTTAAGATGACGAATAGGGACATTGGTGCAGATACTGGTCAAGGGCGTAGTAATCACTTCATCTCCGGGGTGGACATCAGAAAGATGACACGCAATCTGAAGCGCCATAGTGCAGTTATTGACCATCATCGTCCGAGGGTTCTGCAAATAATCGGATACCATCTGAGTAAATTCCCTGACCTTCGGTCCTTCTGCAACAAAGCCGGAGTATAGAGTCTGGTTGAGAGCTGCAATAGTAGTCTCAGGCATAAAAACGTTGAATAACTTTATTTGCTTGTTTACCATGACTAATTACTTTACTATCGCAAGTTTTAACTTGCTTAATTTTAATAAAAAACAACACTTTTACTCACTATGTTGCTGAACTTCAACAACTTTAAATGTAATATATAAATTAGAAAATATACTAAAATTCAAAGGTAAAATAATAAATTAACAAATAAAAATCTTTACAGATAACCAAAAGTCAAGTTATTTAGCCTAAATATTTTTACTTGCATTAGTTTTATTGAATTTCACCCGTTTAAAGTAATAGAAAATGATAGTTCCAATGTAAACAATACCGGCCACCACATGAGTAATAGAGGCACCTATTGCTTTATATTTAGGAATCAAAATCAAACTCAAAAACAAGGTCGTGAAACCCACAATCCAAGAACTGTTGCGCAACGATTTTCCATCGCCCTGTGAGGCAAGGTACCGTGAAATAAAATCCGATATACTATACAACAATGTACCAACGCTTGTAATAAAGGTAAGAAAAATCACCGGTTTAAAGTCGGGTGTATAAAAGATATTTACAAATGGCCCCACGATAATCCATAAACAAATCAATCCAAAAAGGGAAAAAGCCCCTGTAACTAAAAATAGTTTTTTGGGTATAACTTTGTAGGTCGCAAATTTGGCATAGTGAGAAGTTGCAATCACAACAGGAATATAGGATAAAGGGGAAGAGAGCATAAGTGAGAGGGAATAAAATCCAACATCAACATTGTCAGCACTGAACCGGCTGATTAAAAGAGGCATCAATGCTGCAAATGCAGTAGAGAAAAGATCACCAAAATAGACGTGGATACCATACTCTTTATTATACCTAAACGCTGCACGCAACCTCTTCCTTACATGAGAAAATTTGGGCTTAAGCCTGAACATCACATAAAGATAGATAACCAACTGAGTGGTAAGAAAAAACGACCATACCACAATAACCGGATTCAGAGTATCGTTATCTTTGAACAACCAATATATCACACCGGAACAGACGAAAAACGCAATTCTGGGATAATAACGTGCAATGATCAACAAGTCGATGCGGTTATTTGCCGGTAATATCTGTTCATAGAGATGATTGAAATAATAGATGAAACAAAAAGGGATTATGCACAAAGATATTTCAGTAATACCTTTCTCAGAAAAATTGGGCATTACGAAAGCGGCCAATACTAAGGAGATAACGGCCAATATATAAATCGCACCTAGGTACAACAATCCTATACCATAATATTCTCGTCGTTTCTCTTCCGTATCAGCAAGCAATACTGCCCGATTGATAGAGCGAAATAGACCAAAATTTAGAATTATAAATGCAAATTCCAGTACACGCTGAATATATAGATAATTGCCATATTGCTCCGCTCCCATATATCTCGTAATAACAATATTGGTTACGAAGCTGAGCGGAAGTGCAATAAAATTCCATATCAACAGACGCAAAGCCTGCTTCGCCTGAAGATTATCCTTATATTGCTTTTTAAATCTGGAAAGTATCTCCTTTACTGACATTATTCAGAACGAATTGTCTCTGATTGAGTTCTGGGAATAAGACCAAGATCCTCTTTAATAAAACGAAGTTTGAGAAGGAGCGCCATCATCCCTTCCACGTCTAACCTACGAGTGTTGTGGCTATTATATGGTTCAACCAATTTGGACATAGGACCCTCAAAATATGATTTGTCATAATTAAGATCACGCGCATCACATGGAATGCGATAGTAATCACCCAAATCAACAGCTTGTGCCATTTCTTCACTGGTAACAAGAGTTTCATAGAGTTTCTCACCATGACGAGATCCTATAATTTTAATCTCCGTTTCACCAAACTTGGGATCAACTTTTGCATAAACCGATCTGAGTGCGTGAGCAAGAGTTGATAGTGTTGCAGCGGGTGCTTTTTGAACGAACATATCACCATTATGACCATGTGTAAAAGCGTAAACAACCAAATCAACAGCATCATCAAGAGTCATCATAAACCGAGTCATGTCAGGGTTGGTAATGGTAATGGGATTGCCTTGTACTATTTGCTCCACCCAAAGAGGGATAACGGATCCACGGGAAGCCATGACATTTCCATAACGCGTGCAACATATCTTAGTGCGAGCATCGTCGCCCAACTCTCGTCCCTTCGCAATAGCTACCTTTTCCATCATCGCCTTGGAAACACCCATCGCATTTATGGGATATGCGGCCTTATCAGTGCTCAGCACAATCACATTATTCACACCATGTTGAATGGCGGAATCCAACACGTTTTCCGTGCCCAATACATTTGTACGCACTGCCTGCATAGGAAAAAACTCACACGATGGTACTTGCTTTAGTGCTGCCGCTTGAAAGACATAATCCACTCCGTTCATTACATTATCTACACTTCGCTTATCTCGTACATCTCCGATATAGAACTTAACTTTCGGATTTTGCAATCGATGACGCATATCATCTTGTTTTTTTTCATCTCTACTAAAAATACGAATCTCTTTAATATCTGTATCCAGAAAGCGCCTTAAGACTGCATTTCCAAATGATCCGGTGCCTCCGGTAATTAGGAGCGTTTTATCTGTAAAGGGTGTCATATTGTAATTTATTTAATTTTATTTCGCTGTAGCAAATCAACATTAATACTATATAAATTTCAAGACTAGTCTTGAATGGTAATCAAATGCTAATTAATTTTACCCTAATGCGGTTATTATTTTTTTAATTTTAGGATAATATTTACCCAAAAGGAGTTTCATCATGATAAAATTCTCATTTCCATAAGTGACTCCAAACCTTGGTATAGAATAAGGATTGTCCCTTTTTGAAAAATTCTTGTATTGAGTACTAAAGGCTATTCTACACTTTGTTTTCTTCAGTATATCAATTTCTCGTTGTCCAAAATCCTCATTCGGCAAGCCGTTAGGGTAGGCAAAATACTTAATAGGATGGCCTAACATATTTTCCAAATCCAATAAAGAGTCTTTAATCTCACTTTTCGAACGCTCATCTGTCTCATAAGACAGAAAAGGATGGGTCATTGTATGAGCGCCTATTTTAACCAAGCCTTCAGCATCAATGAGTTTAATATGCTCCTCATTCATATTCTGCGGAGGAAGAGGAGATATATTATTCTTAAATTTATATTCTTCTATTCTTTCTATAATTTCATCAACAGGCATGTCATTAAAAGTAGCTCTATTTAAAGAGAGACTTCTAATGCCTCTATTAGAAGTCTCTTTAAAATATGATAGTAGTTTATCCTTATCACAATTTTCAATCTCTTGAAACCAAAAGTTTAACATGCCATCCCTTCTGCTTATTTTGGGAGAGACAAAAAACACACCGGGCACGTTATGTTTTTTCAAAACAGGATAAATTACTTCAAAAGAGGTCAGGTCACCATCATCAACAGTTAGCAGACAGGCATTTTTCAAATTCTTAGATTTATAATAATAATCTTCCACATCATCTGCACTGACAAATTTATACTTTTTGCCAAGGAGCAACACAACTCTTTCAAACCAATCCTTGTCACGTATTGTATGGAACATAATAACTCTATTCATCCCTTTCTTTTATTTCACGTATTACTTTTGCAGGACTTCCTGCAACAATTGTCCAAGGCGGAACGTCTTTTGTGACTAAGGAATATGCACCAACAGATGCCCCTTCACCAACAGTCACACCAGGCATAATCATAGCACCTGTACCTATTGTGGATCCTTTTTTAAGAACAACCGGTGCCTTTATATATGGTAGTTCCATATAACGCTCATTTTTGTAATACTTTTTCATATCTCGTTTATGACAAAGAATAACACTCCGAGCCATAATGCCAACATCATCTTCGATAGTGATTAAATTGGCATTACCTACATCATAATATACATCTAGGCATATAACAACTCCCTTTCCCACCTTACATCCAGTTAGTCTCCATATCCTTACTCTATTTTTGGATATTAGCAAAAGTGTACTATTCCGCGACAGATTTGCAATCCAGTGGAAGAACCGTTTCTTTATGAAACGGGGGATGTGGCTAATCTTTGTAACAAATTTTCTCATGGTGCTCTTAAATAAACATAAAATGTACTTAATATAATATATTTACAAGTTTGGTGATCATTTTTAAAATCAATTCACCCACTCCTCTTCCCTTTGAGCACAATATTACGTAATATTTTCCAAAAATAGCTCCAATCGGTACGAATTGGGTTTTTAAAATAGTCGTTTAGATATCTTCTTTCACTCTCTTGAACCTCCTCAAGGGTTTTTGGCGTGGGTATATCGGCATAAAATGGTGGCAGGAGTCCCGGTTTGGTTTTTACTCTCAGCTCTTTTAAATCTTCATCATAAAGATTGAAATAGTGGTCGCTAAGTGGCCGTACACCTACAAGTTTCATATCGCGTTTAAAGAAGTTAATAAACATCGGAAACTCATCGAGCCAACATTTCCTCAAAAATTTGCCTAACTTACTTACACGATAGTCATCCTGGATCTTTCCCCCTGTTGCAAGCCCTTGCTGTTTATATATATAGGGTTGTAAATATTCGGAATAGGCGTGCATAGTTCTGAATTTGTAAACACCAATAATCTTACCTCCCTTGCCGTGTCTGCGCAAACGAATCAACATACCGTTTGAGGGTTTATCATCTCGTATAGGCTCCTTTACCTTTCTAGCCACCACATAAAATCTTCCATTATGTACCTCTTCATGTATTACATCAAATCCTGCCCTATAAAGCCTTCCTAAAATCTCCACACGTGTAAATACACGTGATTTTCCGCCGGTGACACAAAAGTAGAAAGAGCGCAATAGAGGAAGTTTTGAACAGACGCGGTGCCATAAATAATCCAACCCGTAAAGTATCCTATTGATAATAGGTGGAGATTGGCGTAATATCTTTTCACGATGCAATGCCGAAGTCAAACAATGGCAGGCTATAAAGCCATATTCGGCAAGAGTAAGGTTTGTTTGTGCAAGTAGTGTATTGAGGTGTCTCACTCTATTTAAAGAACACAAATGCACAATTAGATGGGGGGCAACAGGCTTTGAACTAAATATGCTGTCCGAATTATCGGTATTTAAGAATAGAGTATCTTCTGAGAAAAGGTGTTTGACGGCTCCTATATGGTCTATGATATCTTCAGGTTTCTGAGGCATTTGAGGGATAAGAGCTATAATCTTTTCCACATCTTTATTTAACTGCTCCTCCTTTTCATAATGCGACGAATTGACCCCTATCTCCTCTACATCAGCCAAATCGGGTTCTTCGTAAAAATAGGGAATTTTCCTATATACAAATTTCCGTAAAATCAGATAAAAGAGGGACTCCAGAAGAGCAATGATTATCAAAGCGACAACCAAGGAGTAATGATACTTATAGTTAGGAATGCAAAGCTTATGGAGCCAAAAAATGAGTACTCCTGCAATAGCCGATTGCAGAAATATAATACCTATGGCACTACGTATTCGTTTATAAGAATAGAACCTCAGCTTTAGTGTAACGACTCCTAAAATCACCCATACAAGAGCGGATAGAACCGGTTGATACCAATGAGGTAACTTGCCATAGTAATAGAGTAATCCAAAGGCAAATAAGGCGATTATAAAATCGCCGATTAAAATAAGGATTCTATCTCTTGTAGCTCTTTTCACACGTATGATACCACAAATTCACAAACCTTCTCTATATCTTCTTCAGTTATATAGGGGTGTATCGGCAACGAGAGCACCGTACTACATAATCGTTGGGTAACAGGATTGCTCTCTTCGGGATAATTCAACTCTTTATATGCTGTTTGTTTGTGCATGGGCGTAGGATAATAAACCATACTGGGAATACCCTGTTCTTTCAGATAGGCTTGTAGGCCGTCTCTCTGCTCTTTGTCTTTTAGTTGGATGGTATATTGTGCCCAGCTGGAGTAGTACCCTTCGGGGATCACGGGTGTTTTTACTATTCCTTTTAATTTCTCCGTATAAAGTGCCGCTGCCTTATTGATATCCTCTACCTCATAGCTTTTAAAAGCCTCGAACTTGACCTGTAAAATGGCAGCTTGCAGAGTATCCAATCGGGAATTCATACCGATGCGGACATTATCATATTTGAATGAGCCTTTGCCATGTACCCTCAAAGAATCCATGATCGTGGCCCACTCATCATTATTTGTGAAAACCGCTCCGCCATCGCCATAACAGCCGAGAGGTTTTGCGGGAAAAAATGAGGTTGTGGAGATATCGCCAAGACTGCAAGCCATACGCTCACCAGTTTTCCCACCAAAGCCTTGCGCTCCATCTTCCAAAATAAGGAGATTATACTTGTCTGCGATTTTCTTCACAGCATAATAATCGGCGGGAAGTCCGAATAAATCAACTGTAATAATAACCTTGGGAACAAGCTTCCCTTCTTTTATGGTTTTTTCAATGGCCTTTTCAAGACTATTGACATCGATATTGAAGGTATCTTCATCTATGTCCACAAAAACGGGAGTTGCACCCTCGAGAGAGACCACTTCCGCCGATGCAAAGAAGGTAAAATCGGGCACGAATACGGCATCACCGGCTCCAATGCCCCAGGCTTTAAGAGCAAGAGTAAGGGCGTCAGTACCGTTAGCACAAGATATACAGTGTTTTACACCTACATATTCCGCCAAAGAAGCCTCCAACTCTTTTACTGCTTTACCCATAATGTAGCCACCCGAAGCGGCTGTATCTATCATTGCCTTGTCAATATCCGGCTTTAAAACGTTATACTGCTTAACTAAATCCCTAAATTGCATGCTTTTGATATTACTATTTCTGTCAATCCGCTATTTATTTCCCTATACCTCTTACCACAGCTATCACACTCCAAATTATCGGGCAAGTCTTCTCCACACTCGCACACCCAACCTATTTGCTTAGCAGGGACACCTGCCACAAGAGCATAGTCTTTTACATCTTTGGTGACTACTGCTCCGGCAGCTATCATTGCGCATCTTCCTATTGTATGTCCACAAACAATTGTAGAATTTGCACCCAATGTAGCTCCCCATTTAACAAGCGTTCTCGAATAAACTCCGTGAACGGGATAGTGAGCACGTGGTATGGTTACGTTGGTGAAGACACAGGAAGGACCGCAGAAAACATTGTCTTGCAATTCCACACCTTCATAGACAGAAACATTGTTCTGAATCCGAACACCGTTACCAATCTTCACATCGTTGGCAACATTCACATTTTGCCCGAGTGAGCAATTTGCGCCCACAAAGGCATTTTTTTGAATATGGCAGAAATGCCAAATTTTTGTACCCTTTCCAATTGTTACATTTTCATCTATGTAACTGCTTTCATGAACAAAATACTCTTTTTTCTTTTCCTTTTCCATTACTGTTTTGCATCAATTAATTGTTGTGCCATTTCCAGTACTTTCACCACTTCATAGCCTGATTTCCCGTCGGCAACTTCTATTTTTTTATCTAAATTTTCTACAAAATATTTTAACTCCTCTGTTAAGGGCTGTCCCTTTTCATAAGGAATAATCTCGGTCGGATTTTCTACTTTAATCGGAATACCTTGCTCAAATTCGATATGTTTGTTATAGAATTTGATCTCTTTCTCAGGCGATGAATCCTCAAAAGTAATCATCCCCTTGCTTCCAATTACCACTACCCGATGTTCTTTGAATGGATGCAGCCAGGAGACAAAAATATGAGCGTGAATATTATTGGGGTAGGTCAATTGCGTCATGGTGTAATCATACACGTCCCTCTGTAAAAACTTTGCTCCTTTGGATCCCAGGCCCTCAGGTGTTTCTCCAACAAAATAGTTCAAAACCGAAATATCGTGCGGAGCAAATGACCAGAAAACATTCTCCTCTGTCCTTACGGTACCCAGATTTAGGCGATTTGAATAGAGATAATAGAGTTCTCCGATCTTACCGCTATCGATCAACTCTTTTATTTTGCGAATTGCAGGATGAAACAGCAAAACGTGGCCAACCATGAGTTGCACACCTTTTGCTTTGGCGAGCTCAACCAGTTCAAGAGAAGTCTCTGCAGAGAGTGTCATCGGCTTTTCCACCAATACGTTATTGCCATTTTGTATCAAGAGTTTGGCAATATCATAGTGAAACGGTGCCGGTGCCGCTATGGTAAATCCGTCAAAATCTTCTTGTAGCGCGCCTCCCACATCCTGAAATCCTTTCACAGGATATTTCTCCAGAAGTTCATTCAATCTTTTGGGGTTAGACTCAACTATACCACCCAGATTGCCCATCTCGAAGAGCGTACGGATATGATTTTGACCCCACCTGCCGCCACCTATTACACAAATGCTTTTCATAGTTTCTAGATATGAGTATCCTATAACAACTCAATATTCTTTCTGTTTACAACATCTTTCATAGCGTTTTTTGTATCAAAAACAAAAATAGCGTTCTGTTGTACGAAGTCATAATCGACTTTAGTGTGAGCGGTTGTTATAATTACCAAATCAGCATACTTTAAAAGCTCTTTGGTTAACTCTTTTTCGCTCCGGTATGTTTCCCCTTTATAACTAAATTCGGGGACATAGGGATCATAGAACATCACATTTACACCTTTTTCCTTTAGAAGATCAATTACCTTGAGAGCGGGGCTTTCGCGACAGTCGTCAATATCTTGCTTGTAAGCTACGCCAAGAATCAGTATATCGGATCCATTCAACGCTGTTTGGTATCTGTTGAGAATATCGGCAGCTCTCTCCACACAATACTCAGGCATACGATCGTTGATCATCATAGAGGCTTCAATCATCGATGTGTGAAATCCAAATTCACGAGCTTTCCATGAGAGATAGTAGGGGTCGAGGGGAATACAGTGGCCACCCAATCCGGGGCCGGGATAGAAGGCCTGAAAGCCGTAGGGTTTTGTGCTTGCCGCCTCAATCACCTCCCAAAGATTGATATTCATCTTGTGGCAAAGAATTGCCAACTCATTGATCAACCCGATGTTTATATTGCGATAGGTATTTTCGAGGATTTTCTCCATTTCGGCAATAGCCGGGCTCGAAACCGTATGTACATCGCTCTCAAGGACCGCTCTATACATTGCTGCAATAACTTCAAGTGCATCCTCTCCTATTGCTCCCACTACTTTCGGCGTATTTTTAGTCTTGTAGAGCAGATTACCCGGGTCAACTCTTTCGGGTGAGAAACCGAGATAAAAGTCCTCTCCACACTTCAATCCTGATCCTTTTTCAAGAATGGGCTTTAACAGCTCTTCCGTGGTGCCGGGATAAGTGGTTGACTCCAGGACCACCATTGTTCCCCTCTTCATATATTTGGCGATATCCTCAGCGGATGATCTCACATAACTGATATTAGGTTGTTGATGAATATCAAGAGGAGTAGGCACACAGATGGCCACAAAATCGACATCTTTAACGAAGCTGAAGTCCGAAGTAGCCGACAACAATCCTTTTGCTACAATCGCTTTTAAGTCATCATCAACTACGTCGCCAATATAGTTGATTCCGGCATTGACCATATCGACTTTTTTGCTTTGTATATCGAAACCTATGGTTTTAAAGCCTGCTTTTGCCTTTTCTACAGCAAGTGGTAGGCCGACGTAACCTAGTCCGACTACGCCGACAATTATCTCCTTTTTTGAGATTTTGTTAAGTATTTCCTGTTTCATTATAGTGGTTAGATGTTTATGCACCCAAATTAATATCACTTGAGTTGTATCCCGCGAATATACAACAAATCTTTAAATCACCTTCCCAAAATGAAAAAAATCACAAAAAACATGGCCTATTTTGTTTAAACACAAAATAGGCCAACACTTTATATTATTTACTCGGGATAATTAAAGTCATTTCTGAGAAACGAGCTCATAATTCATTTTTGCATATGTATAACTCGTTTCCAAAACTGACACCACTTGTTTTTCGATTCAGGCATAGCAGATCCTGATGCCATTGTATGGAGTGCATCACCTCCCTCCATCGAGACCTTTACCGCATTATAGATAACCCCCCAGTCCGGCAAACCACCTAGATTTTTGTCATCTATAAACATATCGGCATCCAACTTACGATGATATTCGCCCGGCTGCAACTCCGCCGTTTCGCCTCGGTAGTTTTCATTTTCTGCGGAGAAAATCAGTCCCCGCGCAGCGCAATAATCTACAGCCTCTTGCAGGAGATCGCCCGTACGCACAGTCCATAGGATAAGCCTGTGCCCATCTCTCTGCATCTGAAGTAGAGTTTCAATGGCGAAAGGAATGGGTCTGCCTATTTTAGGATAGGCATGCTCTACAATAGTACCGTCAAAGTCAATGGCTATGGTCATCTATTTAATGGAATTAACAAAATCCAACATCAGTTTCAATACCTCTTCCGAAATGGTCTCTTCTATAGTGCCATATTCGGTCGGAAGACCGGTTTTGGCATGCTGGAAGAGATGGTTTAGTCCCTCCAGCTCTACAATCTTCATATTATCCCTGCCTCTCTCTTCAGCTATTTGACGGAAAACCGGAAGACTTTGAGAGGATACTACCTGTTTATCCATTGTACCGTTGAGGATCAGCGCCGGGATAGTCACTTCGCGAATTGCGGGAGCCGGATCATATTTGAGGAAATAGAACATCCAGGGTGAGCCATACTGGTCAATCATAGGAACTGCGACATCATCAGGCATGCCCACAGACGCTAGATAACCGAGTGCCTCTTTGCGAAAGTTCTCATCCGGAGTATCATATTTATCCACAATGGCAAAAAGCTTCTCAGAAACTACCCTGTTTTGCTCAACCATTGGCTCCGGCATACCCATTCCTCTGTAAATCTCTGCCTGCTGGAGTTTGAGCACCTCTGCTCCCGTCACAGCAGGCCCTGCGAGAGAAATCAAAAATGCCACATCAGGACGCCTCTGAGCAATCATAAAATTGATATAGCCGCCCTCACTGTGGCCTGTAATGCCGCAAAGTGAAGGAATGACCTCTTTTCTCGAAAGCAGATAATCGAAAGCAGCCTCTGCATCGTAAGAGATGTCGAAAGAGGTACCATCGGATTTACCCGCCTCGGATGAAGCAACTCCGCGGTCATCATATCTGAGAACTGCCACTCCATTGCGACTGAGATAGTCGGCAATCACGGCAAAGGGCCTGTGGTTGGAGAGCTCCTCGTCACGATTCTGAGGGCCGCTTCCGGAAATCAATATCATGGCAGGGAATGGGCCATCTCCTTCCGGAATTGTCAAAGTGCCTGCAAGAGTAAAATCTTCTCTTGTATTTTTGAAATAGACATCTTCGGATTTATATGGGAATGGTGGCTGTGGTTCCTGTGGACGTTTGGGTTTTGCCTCTTTTTCTCCTTTTATAAGAGTCAGAGGCAGCGACATACCCATCTGCGTAAACTCCCCCGTTATGTTGTTGAGCACAAAAGTGCCTTCAAATGTAGCACTCAGAGGTGCTATTTCCATTGTCAATTTCATCATTTCGTATGAAATGGATGTAACGGGAATGTCGTATGCGCCTTGTGCGGGAACATCCAGTGTTGCCGATAGTACACCATCAGCTTCCTTTATATCAAAACAGAGTTCGAGCTCAGTGGGGCCTAAATTGAGAGTACCTTTCCAGTAACCGGTGATATCCTGAGCAATGCTTACATTTGCCATTGAGCAAATTAGCGTAAATATCAAAAAGAATCGTTTCATAAAAAAAAATGTGTTTTCGGAGCCATATTATTTGAAGTGAAAAGTAAAAATACAAAATATTTAATAGTAATTCGAAAATCCGATATTACAAAAGTGTTATATTTTCATAACCTATCATAATTCCTCCTCGCAACACGCTCCATTACAAACTTGAGAGTCAGAACTCACAGAACTAAACCAAATTCAATCTCATATAATCACGCGCTCCCACCTTAACATCCACTCTCTCTCCCTCTTTTTCTATACCAAAAAATGAGTAGGCCTCAGATGGAATATTGACCTCTATTTCCACCGGTCTCTCCGCAAAATTGGCCACCACAAGCATACAGGAGCCCTCATAGCCTCTCATAAAAGCAAACTGACGGTCACCATCAAATCGCTCCGAATCGGGATTGGCATACATAAGATCATAAGTTTCTCCACGGGAGAAAAGAGCATCCGAAGTGGCTATCTTCAATAAACGGCAATACTCCTTGTAGACCACCAACTCCTCAACCGTCAGACGGTCAAGCAACCAACTTCTAATCGAAGGCACATTGCAATAATCAAAAATAGAAGTGCGACCATCCAATCCGCTAAATCCCTCTTGCTCCATTCCGCGCTCACCGAACTCCTGCCCGAAATAGAGCATAAAAGGTGCATTATTAAAAAGCAACGCCACCGCAAGAGCAGGAAATGCCGCCCTGCCCGAGCCCGCATAGAAGTCCGAAGCTATACGCTGCTCATCGTGATTCTCCAAAAAATTAAGCATTCGCGGCTGCAAATCGCCGAGGAACTGCCATTCACCTGTAAGCTCTCTTGTACTTGCTCCATCGCAAATAATCCTTCTCAGAGTATCATAGAGTCCCGATTTGTCATACAAAAGATCAAACCCACCTACCTCGCGATATCTCTTGTAATTCTCCTTACCATAGACCTCAGCGATAAAAAAGGTATTGGGACAGATGCGTTTTACTTCACTAAAAGCCCAGCCAAAAAACTCTGCCGGCACCATTTCGACCATATCGCAACGAAAGCCATCCACCCCTTTTGCAGCCCAAAATTTGAGCACGTCGAGCATTTTAATCCAGGTATTATGGTTGTCGTAGTTGAGTTTAACCGTTTCGTACCAGTCATTTTCCGAAGGATACCTGTGAAAGACGTCGTTTCCCGTGGCCTTTGCGGGATTTTCGACATAGTCGGAACCAAGTGACTCCGGCAGGACCAACGGCCCATCAAGCAAATAGAAATTCTCCTTCGTAAAATAGGTATCATACTGCCGAAACACATGGTTAGGCACAAAATCGATAATAACCTTCATGCCTGCCTTGTGAGTACGGCGGACCAGCGCCTCAAACTCCGCCATCCGGTTGTCATGATTATTGGCAAGCTCCGGACTGACATCAAAATAGTTGCGGATAGCGTAAGGAGAGCCCGCCTCACCTTTTACAATCGTTGGATTGCAATCTTTTATGCCATAAAAATGGCTCTTTGTGGCATGAGAAATGACTCCGGTGTACCAGATAGCATTTACAGAGAGCTTTTTTATTTTTTTGAGAATCTCATCGGTGATATCGTCAAACTTCCCGCTGCCATTAATGCTATAAGAGCCTCCGGAAACGGTTTTGCGTTTACCGAAAGCTCTTAATAACAGCTGGTATATGACAGCCTTACCTTCCACTACCAATTTAGAATCTTGTGGAAGTCGTACTCTTCAGGATTGCTGAGGTACTCTCTGGCCGCTTCGTAATCGTTAGGGGTAATATAGTGTACTATATGTTTGTAGATGCCCTGCGCCTGATCTCCTTCGATATCTACACGACGCGGAGGGATCTTACCCGTCTTAGGATCCTGGAGATCTTTCAGATAAAGAGGCTTGGTACGACCTATAGTATCAACATAGACCATACATCCGGACTCACCGCGGGCAAAGAGTTCATAGACACCGCAGCCAAGCTGCGTACAATAGAGCAGGTCGTAAGAGATAGGGGCCTGACATCTTATATCGTAACCGATCTCAATAGGACGCATCTTTACCTTCATTCCGAGCTTTTTAAGCTCAATCTCGAGAATATCATTGAAAAGCTGAGCTTTTGGGATCTTGCCAAGTTCGGGATGTCCATGCTCGTCAAAGGTAAATTTAACACCTGTCGCCTTTAGTTCATCATCATCAAGGAGATGGAATACTCCCTCGGAAAGCATTATACCGCCATAGGGAATCCCCATCAGCTTTCTCTTAACAATAGATGATATGGAGAGTTTGATAATTTTATCAACGGTAATTTTGCTCTTATTAAACATTTCGGGGATAATAATCATAGGATAGTGGCAGGAAGAGCCGATACCGATAGCCAAATGGCCTGCAGAACGACCCATTGCAGCTACAATAAACCAGTTGCCCGATGTCCTTGCATCCTCATATACCGTTGTCGCAATACGGGTACCCTCAGCTTTTGCGGAGTGGTAACCGAATGTGGGAGTATTGAGAGGGAGCGGAAGGTCATTGTCAATGGTCTTAGGTACGTGGATATTTGATATTTGATAATTTCTTGCCTGAAGGAATTTTGTCACCCTGTTGGCTGTAGAAGCAGTATCATCACCACCGATTGTTACAAGCAATTTTATATTGTTCTCCTTAAAAAGATCGTAATTGAAATTCCCCGCATAGTCTTCATCCGTAGGTTTATATCTACTCATCATAAGGTAGGAGCCGCCTCTGTTGAAGATAGCATCCGCAGTTACGAAGTCCAACTCAGTATATGACGGCTTGGGGGTAAAAAGGCCTTTATAACCTCCGTGGAGACCAAGAACCCTATACCCTCGCGCAATAAATGTCTTCGTAATACTCCCAATAACTGTGTTTATACCGGGAGCGGGTCCTCCTCCTGTCAAAATAATAATAGATTCTTTCATGATAATTATTTGTGTATTTGTTTTTCAGTTTCAAGCTGCAAATGTACTACTTTTTGATAAAAATGTACTATTTTTGTAAGTTATAATGCATTAATTGGATATGGCCAAAATTTCTAAATCATTTGCAAAGGAGAGAATAGCACAACTGCGCCGTGAAATTGAAGAACACAACCACAGTTATTATGTGCTTGCTACTCCTGTTATATCCGATTTTGAGTATGATATGCTGATGCTGGAGCTCCAAGGGTTGGAGGCCAGATTTCCCGAATTTGCAAGCCATGACTCCCCGAGCCTCAAGGTCGGCAGCGACCTTGCCGATCCAAGTGAAGGATTTACGCAGGTAGAGCACCGTTATCCGATGCTTTCCCTGAGCAATTCATACAATGAGGGTGAGTTATATGACTTCCACCAAAGGGTAGCAAATGTGGCCGGGGAGCCCTTTACATACTCTTGTGAGCTCAAATTTGATGGTACGGCCATTTGCCTCATATATAAAGAGGGTAAACTGGTACAGGCTATTACGCGCGGAGATGGTATCAAAGGCGATGATGTATCGCGTAATATTGTCAGCATTGAATCTATTCCGCATATTCTCCAAGGAGATAATATTCCTGAGGAATTTGAGATAAGAGGCGAAATTTTCATGCCTTATGAAGCTTTTGAGCGCCTCAACGAAGAGAGAACGGCTGCCGGCGAGGCTCCTTTCGCCAACCCTCGAAATGCAGCATCGGGATCTCTTAAATTACTGAATCCCTCCCTTGTAAAGGAGCGCGGACTTGACTGCATCCTCTATCACCTCCTCGGAGAGGATCTACCCTTCAGCACTCACAGCGAAGCAATTAAAGCTGCCGCTTCGTGGGGATTTCATATCTCTGAAAAGAGCATCGAAGCCAAAGATATGGAGGAGGTTATCGGCTATGTAAAAGAGTGGGAAGAGCGCAGAAAAGAGCTCCCCTATGCCACAGACGGTATAGTGATCAAAGTCAATCAGCTCGACATTCAGCGTCAACTGGGCTATACGGCCAAATCACCTCGCTGGGCTACCGCTTTCAAGTTTAAGCCGGAACAGGCGCTGACTGAGGTGCTTTCCATTGACTATCAGGTAGGAAGGACCGGAGCTATCACTCCTGTTGCCAATCTTGAACCCGTTCCCCTTTCCGGTACTACGGTGCGGCGTGCTTCCCTCCACAATCTTGATCAAATGGAGCTGCTCGATATACGTGTCGGCGATCTGGTTTATGTGGAAAAAGGAGGTGAAATTATCCCAAAGATTACCGGAGTGGAGTTTTCAAAGCGCCATGCAGATCTACCGAAACCCATTTTCCCCACTAATTGCCCTGACTGCGGCACTCCTCTGGAGAGAGATCCCGATCAGGCGCGCCACTACTGTCCCAACAGAGATGGCTGCCCCACTCAGATTAAGGGCCGTTTTATCCATTTCGTCTCCCGAAAAGCAATGGATATACTTGCCGGAGAGGCTACTATCTCGCTTTTCTATGACAAAGGGCTGATCCACACTCTTCCCGATCTCTACCGTCTGAAAGCGGAAGATATTTTGGGGCTGGAGGGGTGGCAGCAGAAGTCAGTGGACAATCTTCTTACAAGTATAGAGCAATCCAAGCAAGTACCCTTTGAGAGGGTGCTTTACGCGCTTGGTATCAGACATATAGGTGAAGCCACCGCCAGAGTGGCTGCTTCCACTTTCGGCAGCATTGATCGCCTTGCAGCTGCCTCAAAGGAGGATTTGCTTCAAGTGGATGATTTTGGAGAGATTATGGCAGAGAGTCTGATTTCTTATTTCGCCGATGAGGCCAATCGACTCACAATCGAAGAGTTGCGCAGCTTCGGACTTCAATTTGCTCTAGCCAAAGAAGAAAAAGTTGTGCTCTCCGACCGACTCAAAGGAGCTACCATAGTGGTATCGGGCAATTTTTCCATTTCGCGGGAAGAAATTAAGGCTCTTATAGCCGCTCACGGCGGCAAATGTGTCAGCTCCGTCAGCGGAAAGACCGCATATCTCCTTTCCGGAGAAAAAAGCGGTCCTGAAAAGCTCCGAAGAGCTGAGAAACTCGGTACTAAAGTAATAACTGAGGAAGATCTCCTCAAAATGATTGAAGAAGAGGTATCATGAGGTTGTTTTTTCAAAGATGCAAAGAGCTTTACCGGATGATCTTCAAATTTATCACAAAGGATATCTGGCGTCTCGATTTCAGTGAGTTTGGAAAGGCTCGCAGAAGGGCGATACGCTATCTCAAGGCACTTATTATTACCTTTAAAGGCTTTTCCGGACAGAGGATTGCACGTGAAGCGGTAGCGCTGAGTTACTTTGGATTAATGGCTTTGGTGCCAATTGCTGCGCTGATTCTCTTTGTGGCCAGCGGTTTCAGGCTTGACAAAATGCTCTCAGATTTGCTTTACGCCTCATTTCCCACCAATACGCAGGTGATTGATGCAATACTCAACTTTGCCAACAATATTCTTATAACCACAAAAAAGGGTACTTTTGGATGGATCAGTTTTGGAGCATTTGTCTGGCTGGTAATCTGGTTGTTGATAAATATTGAAGCAGCATTTAACCGCATCTGGATGGTCAAGAAAAAATCGGGTATCGGGAAGAGAATACTCGTTTATATTGCTATTCTCCTGCTTTCTCCTTTCTTGATGATACTATTTCTCTACGGATGGGGATATTATATCAGATTCCTTACCTCAGTCAGCGAAAATCTCGGTGCCTTCAGTTTTATTACCACCAATCTTTTCTGGGTTATATTTTACGGCGCAGCCGTATTGATATTTTCACTATTATATAAATTGATCCCCCACACCAAGGTCAGATATGGCTCTGCCCTGAAAGGTGCTATTGTTTCCGGACTGGCATTTGTAGCAATACAATATCTCTATCTCAACACCCAGCTGATGGTTACACGCCTTAGCGGTGTTTATGGAGCACTCGCTGCCATCCCGCTGCTTATGATCTGGCTAAATCTTTGCTGGAGTATCATTCTCTTCGGCGCCCAGCTTTCCTACGGATTTCAGCAGGTGGACTACGAACATCCCGTCAATCCGTTGCCAATTGAGGAAAGTGACGAAAAACAAATAATAATTGAACACAACATTAAACAAAAATACCATGGGAAAGAAATACATTGATTTTATCGACAACGATAATTTCCATTCCCTGATAAGGGAAACAAAAGAGGACAAAGAGGCAATTAGGGCCATTTTTGCTAAAAGCAAAGCTAAAGAGCCTCTCACTCTCAACGAGTGTGCGCAACTGCTCGCAATTGAGTCCGAAGATATGAAACAGGAGCTCTTCGAAACAGCGAGAGAACTCAAAAGGGCCATATATGGCAACAGGATCGTACTCTTTGCTCCTCTCTATATCGGCAACCATTGTATAAATGATTGTAAATATTGCGGCTTCCGCCGTTCACTACGCACAACTGTACGCAAAACGCTTAGCGACCAGGAGTTGATAAACGAGGTAGTAAACCTTGAAAATATCGGTCACAAGCGCTTAATACTTGTATATGGAGAACACCCCATGTACTCACCTGAATTTATAGCACATACGGTTAGACTCTGCTACCGGACAAAAGTGGGCAATGGAGAGATCCGTCGCGTCAATATCAATGCAGCCCCTCAGGAGATTGAGGGCTACAGGATAATAAAAGAGGCGGGCATTGGCACCTACCAGGTATTTCAGGAGACATATCACCGTGAAACCTACGCTAAGGTACACCCGAAAAACACCCACAAGGGTGACTACCTCTGGCGTCTGCATGCGATGGATCGTGCATTTGAAGGCGGAATCGATGATATGGGTATCGGAGCCCTTTTCGGACTCTACGACTGGCGTTTCGAGGTGCTGGGACTCGTAGCTCACGCAATCCATCTCAAGGATACATACGGAGTTGGTCCGCACACCATCAGTTTCCCCCGCATCCAGCCTGCTTATGGATTGGATATGGATCTCCCCTGGCGTGTTACCGACGAACAGTTTAAGATGCTTGTGGCCATTCTCCGCCTCAGCGTACCTTATACCGGCCTGATCATGACCGCACGTGAGAATAGTGCAGTTAGAGATGATGTGATAGATTTTGGAGTTTCTCAGATAGATGCCGGCACCAAACTCGAGATTGGTGGCTACCAAAAAGATAATTACGAGCAGGAGCTCGACAAAGAGCAGTTCCAAATTGGCGACACAAGGGACCTCGATGAAGTGATCAGGTGGCTCCTTACCAGGGAATATATCCCCAGCTTCTGCACCTCTTGCTACCGTCTGGGACGCACAGGAGAACATTTTATGGAATTTGCAATCCCCGGATTTATAGGTAATTTCTGCACACCCAATGCAATTATCACCCTCGCGGAATATCTTGAGGACTACAGTTCGGATGAGACGAAAAAGGTGGGATATCAACTTATTGACAAGGAACTTACCAAAATGCCGGAGGGAGATAGAAAAGAACTTGTTAAAAAGAGGTTAACCTTGGTTAAAGAAGGTAAAAGAGATCTCTATTTTTAATTTCAAATAGAATATGTTTACTGAAGAGGATTATAGTGTCATAAACAGAGAATTTGAAACACTGAAGAAGTACAGTCTGAAGCGCTGCGCCAATCAGGAGGAATTTGAACTGGTGCTTAAAGCTTTTGATTTTGCCAATGAGGCACATAAAGGTGTGCGGAGACGCTCCGGAGAGCCCTATATTCTTCATCCTATAGCGGTGGCTAGGATTGTGGTACAAGAGATCGGCCTGGGATACAAATCGATCTGTGCGGCATTGTTGCACGACGTAGTGGAGGATACCTACTACACGGTCGAGGACATAACCAATCATTTCGGCCCAACAATCGCCTCACTTGTAGATGGCTTAACCAAGATAAAGACTGCTCTTGATAGTGACAATATCTCCTATTCGAGGAGTATGCAGGCCGAAAATTTCAAAAGGATCCTGCTTACTCTCAATGACGATGTTCGTATAGTGCTCATCAAATTGGCTGATCGTCTGCACAATATGCGCACTATCGAGTTTATGCCCGAATACAAAAAAGAGAAGATCCTCAGCGAGACGATGTATATCTTTATACCACTTGCACATCGTCTCGGTCTCTACAGCATCAAATCCGAGATGGAAAACATCTGGCTTATTCACAGAGAACCTGAGGCCTACAGAGCTATCGAGAAGAAGCTTCAAGCGGTAATTGAGGAGCGTTCAGGTACCATCGATAGTTTTGTAGTCCCCTTAAAACAGAAGCTCGAGTCGGCCGGATATAAAGTTGAAATACTAAAACGTCTCAAAACCCCCTACTCCATCTGGAAAAAGATGAACACCAAAAATGTTCCGTTCGAGCAGATATTTGATATATATGCTGTTCGAATCATTTTCGAGGCCAAACAGGGCATCAGCGAAAGGGAACAATGTTGGCAAATATTCTCACTTATCACCGATAAATATCAGTACAAACCAGACAGGACACGTGACTGGGTTAAAGAGCCCAAAAGCAACGGATATGAGGCACTACACCTTACCATAATGGGCCCCGGCGGAAAATGGATTGAGGTGCAGATCCGAAGTGAAAGGATGAACACAATAGCCGAGAGAGGTGTGGCTGCACACTGGATGTACAAAAAGGGAGAGGTCTCCCCCTCCGACGAGGTGGAGATAGATATATGGCTCAAACATGTGCGGGATATTCTTCAAGACCCCGACTCCAATGCACTGCAATTTCTCGACAATTTCCATAAGGAACTGCTTAGCTCAGACATCTATATCTTCACTCCCAAAGGTGAATCAAAGACTCTGCCCAAAGGTTCCACCGCTCTGGATTTTGCATACATTATCCACTCGGAGGTAGGCAACAGAGCCATTGCTGCTAAGGTAAACCAGAAGCTGCTTCCCCTGTCGCATCTCCTCTCAAACGGAGATCAGGTAGAGATAATTACTTCGGAGAGTAGTAAACCAAAGCGGGAGTGGCTGGACTTTATTCGCACCAACAGGGCGAGAAATTTCATCCTCGATTCTATCAAAGCCGAAACTAAAGATAGCATCAAAGAGGGGCGGCTCTTCCTGACATCCAAACTCAGGGAGCGAAACATTACCGCCAAGAGTCGTGTGATCAAAAAATTGGTTGACTACTATAAGGCAGGCAGCAAGGATGAACTCTATCACAAGATCGGTATCGGCCTGATCGACCTTTCCGACCTTGAGACAGCCTTGAAAACCAACGTAGAGAAGCGCAATGTGCAGATGTGGGGAGTAAAGCTCCTCACCCCGGTACGCAGTGGCGATAAAATTGGGAAAGATCGGGAGTATGAACTAAGGGAGGACCTGACCAAAGGTACTTTGACATTCACTATTGCCGACTGCTGCTTCCCTATTCCGGGTGACAATGTGGTTGGATTTATCGAGGATGACGGTAGTGTACTTGTGCACAAAAAAAGCTGTCAGAGAGCCACCGACCTTGCCGCCAAACAGGGTGACAGAATAGTCTCGGCAAGATGGAGCAAACACTTCATGATGTCATATCTGGCACGGATTTTTATTACAGGTCTTGACAGGATGGGTATTTTAAGTGATCTTACCAAAGTCATCTCACTCCAGCTCGGTGTCAATATTAGAAAAATATTTATAGAGACACACGACGAGATATTTGAAGGGACTATAGATCTTTATGTGCGTAATACAGATGACCTTGAAAAGCTCATTAACTCTATCTCGGCCCTGAAGGGGATCGAGAGTGTTAAACGTGTTGAACTCAACAGAAAATAGACGATAATGCAAGAGAATAGAAGAGTATTGACAACTGCGCTGGCCCTGTGTGGATTTTTGTTGTGCCTATTGCTTTCCAAATCATGCGCCAATACCACGACGCCACCAAGCGGAGGCCCAAAAGATACTATACCGCCCGTGCTTATGAAGGTTAATCCCGATTTTAATGCTACGAACTTCCCCAGATATGATGGAAAAATCGCTCTAACCTATGACGAATACACGGTAGTCAAAAATCCCTCTGATATCTATCTCTCTCCTCCAATGAGGAAGCGGGTTACACACAAAATAAAGGGTAAGAATATAGTTTTTTCCATTCCGGATACTCTTGCCGAAAACAGGACCTATACTCTCGATTTCGGAGAGAGCCTGGCTGACAACAATGAAGGCAATATTGCCCCGAGACTAGTCTATGCTTTTTCTACGGGTCCTACGGTGGATTCGCTCTATATTACCGGCAACATCATTGACTGCCAGACTCTTCAGCCTGTCGAAAAGGTGCTTGTAGCACTCTATACCGACCACTCTGACTCCGCCTGTTTTAATATATATCCCGATGCAGCCTCAAAGAGTGACAAATGGGGCTTTTTCTCCATCAGAAATATACGGGATACTCTCTATCGCATGGTTGCATTTACCGATAGCGACAACGATAGCAAATATGATCCCACAAAAGACCAGATTGCATTTCTCGACACACTTATTCGTCCGGTTGATGTAATAAGGGACTCCATTTATGAACTGATGCCTTTCGATATGAAGGATACACTTGCCTGCGAAGCAAGACATTCAATGTATGAGCTTCTGATCTTCACAGAGCTCCAGAGCGTTCAGTTTCTAAAAAATAGCGGTAGAAGCAGTGAAAAAGTTGGATTCCTCTCATTCAATGCTCCCGATGTCGAAATAGCTGATATTGAATTTTTCGGGATAGCTGACAGTTGCGTCATTATCCAATATACTCCTGCAAGAGATAGTCTGGATTTTTGGATAAATACCCCTAACAGACTTGAAGACAGTTTGCTGATCAAATTGAACTATAAGAGGACAGATTCTACCGGAGTCCTTCGTGATACAATTGAAAATCTCTCTCTGGCACTTCCCAAGCCTGAGGCTGCATCCGGACGACAAGCAGAACAAAAGCCAAAAGATACCGTTTTTAATTTCAGAGTCGACGCAAAGAATGAAAACATTGCACAGGATGGCATCAGTCTGACCTCTGCACTTCCAATAATAGACTCTAACAAAGAGATGCTCATACTGACAGCAACCAATCCCAGACACCAGACAGATACCATCACATTTAAGTTTGAACAGGATCCTCAGGAAATAAGACGTTTCATAATGTATATGGATAGGGAGATCAGGGATGGCTACGAATACGAATTTACAGTACCCCAGGGTTCCTTCTTCAACCTCGACAATCTCCCTAATGCGGAAGTAAAGACAAAATTCAACTTGCCACAAACCGAAGATGCCTGCTCCATCACTCTTGAACTGACCGGTGTAGAGACCAGATACATTGTCGAGCTTGTGGACAAGGATCGCAAGGATGTCTTCCGCAAATATAATATTGAGAGGGACACCTCGCTCCTATTCCCCTATCTAAGACCTCAGGAATATTCGGTAAGAATTACCGAGGACCGCAACCGCAACGGCTTGTTTGATTCGGGTAATTTTCTCGACAAGAGACAACCTGAAAAGGTACGTATGTATCAACCATCACCCGGTGTCTACATACTTACGTTGCCTGAAATGACTGATCTCATACAGACTATTGATATAAAGGAGATGTTCAAATGAAAAAAATAATCTTGACGCTCTTTGCGATATTGTTGTTTTTCCAGCTACACGCGCAGGAAAATGTGATTATTGCAGATCTAGAGGATGACTTTGTCAATATAGATTCTATTCCGCCTCCACAAAAGTACAAGAGCATCCATATGCTGGGGGTCAGATATGGTTATAGCTTCTGTACGGTGAGCTCCAACCCTACTGTTGGTGAAGAATATATCCACTGCCCTTTGAACGTTTCCCTGCTCTATACCTATTATCACGCACTCTGGGATCAACTTTTCAACTTTGGGGTACAATTTGGCGTCAAATATGGTGAGGAGGGCTATGCTTCGAAATATGAGGAGTGGGGAGAGAGATACAAGATTGTGGAGATCCCGCTGGTTTCTCAATTTAAAATCGACTTTTCAAGGTTCAGGCTGCTTGTAAATGCGGGCGGTTATTATGGTTACCGCACCTCGATAGCCAGGGAGAGTGGCTGGGACCAATATGATATTCGTCATGACTATGGGATCCTTGCAGGAGGTGGTCTTGCCATAGTCTTTAAGCCCTTTGAGATTCAGATTGAGGGCAATTATAAGTTTTCGCTTTGCAGCATCTACCATACCAACAAATTTAGCGACCTCTACTGGATGTCGTGCTATCCCCGAAATATAATGCTGAGCGTTGGACTATTTGTCCATCTATGGTGATATTTCAAATTATGAAGAAGGTTTCTTTTAAAATTGGAGGTGTTCGTATCGGAGGAGGTGCTCCGGTCTCTGTTCAGACAATGTGCAATACCGACACACGGGATATTGCTGCATCGGTGGCGCAGTGTCGTGATATGGCTGCCGCAGGCGCGGATATCATTCGTCTTACAACTCAGGGACTGAGAGAGGTAGAAGGGTTAAGTCATATCAAAGCTCAGCTACGCTCCGAAGGCATTATGACTCCTCTTGTGGCAGATGTGCATTTTTCAGCCAATGTGGCTCTCGCTGCCGCTGAAGTGGCAGAGAAAGTGCGTATCAACCCGGGTAATTTCGCTCCCGTTCATGAAGTAGCCTGCGACAAGTTTTCCGAACTGATTGAGAAATGCCGCAAATATGATACAGCCATAAGAATTGGCCTAAATCACGGTTCTCTCGGCAATCGCATTACCGAACTTTACGGTAATACTCCTTTCGCCATGAAAGAGGCGGTAATGGAGTGGTTGCAAATGTGCATTGAGAAAGATTTTCACAAGGTGGTAATTTCGCTCAAAGCGAGTAACACAAGAGTTATGACTGATGCATACCGTCTCCTATATGCTCAGATGGAGAAGATGGGCAGAATATATCCTCTCCATCTTGGAGTTACAGAGGCCGGCAACGGCGATGAGGGACGCATCAAGTCAGCAGTTGGCATTTCTGCGCTTTTGAGCGCAGGAATAGGAGATACTATCCGTGTCTCTCTTACCG
The DNA here is from genome assembly GCA_012798805.1 of Bacteroidales bacterium. Classification (GTDB taxonomy): domain Bacteria; phylum Bacteroidota; class Bacteroidia; order Bacteroidales; family UBA932; genus Cacconaster. Next base: position 22,862 of record JAAZMM010000004.1, on the reverse strand, counting down.
AAAATCCGGTAAATGAGATAGCTGCGGGCCGCGCAATCGTCCAAGCGTGCCAATCTATAAAAGAAGAGCGACAAACAAAGAGCGACGACTCTCAATCTAAGGATGACTACCTAACAGAGCAATTTGGCCCAATAACCGCAGAAAATTGGAATGAATGGATTATCCGCGCCTCCTGTGAATATGGTCCGGCGCTGCTTGACTCTCATATAGATGATTTCGACCTGAATGGGTCAACTATAGCGGGTAAGCCGATCCCTGCGGAAAAATTGGAGTACTTCAAAGATCTTTTGTTACAGGCTAGTCGCAGAAAGTTTACAAGACCGGAATATATTGCCTGTCCCGGCTGCGGTCGTACTCAATACGATCTGGAGAAGACATTTAACGAAGTCAAGCGACGCACCTCTCATCTTAAAGGTATGCGTATTGCAATAATGGGCTGTATTGTCAATGGTCCCGGCGAAATGGCTGATGCTGATTGGGGCTATGTAGGTGAAGGAGGCGGCAAAGTAACCCTTTACCGCGGCAAAACACCCGTTTTACGCTCTGTACCCCAAGAAGAAGCCATCGACCGACTACTAGAACTCATAGAAAAATCCCACAACCCGTAACCCGTCACACACAACATCTAACCCGCAACCTGCAACCCTCACTAACTCTATACTCAGGACTAATTACTTACTCAGAACTCGATACTCAGAACTCAGAACTACCCCAAAAACTACATACTTCTAGCAAATATTTCCAACACTTTTCCTTTGAGTTCGCGCCAGCGAGCCATTACAGAGGCGGCGAATGATTTTGTGTGATTGTTAAGCAGTTCTGTTGCCTCCTCTTTTCTGCCCTCTTTAAGCAGCGTTTCAGCCTTTTTCTCAACCATTGCATTTGAACTCATCATATTGGCTTCGTAAGCAGCAATCTCCGGCTCTAATATCTTACGAGTCTTGTCCCAGTTGATGGTAGCAATACGATTAGTCTCCCTGAATGCCCAGATCGCAGCATCTTCACGATAACGATGTTGTCCACAGACTCCAAAACTTTGAGGCAGCTCGGTAGCTCCTGCATAAATGGGAATTCTGGGAGTTTGGGCAGGATTGTCAAAAGCAAAATAGGCTACGCCCCCTATTTCATCAGGAAGCCAGTTGCGGAGCTGAATGACATGTGAATAAGAGCACTGAATAACGGCAATGGTACGCTGACGCTCTACAACACCGGGTTTAATCTCATTTAACATATTCATAAGATCACGTGGCATAAACGCTGAAAGAGGATAGACTACCTCGTCATACTCCTTGTAGGTGCCATCGGGCTGGCGTACGCGGCGATGCGCGGTGTAGGAAAGATTCTTCACCATATCATATTCAGTACCTTCATAGGTAGCACGATAGAGTTCGAACATCATTTCGGGTGTAACCTTCTGATCGGGTTTTACAGAGAAAGGGAGTTCATCCGCATCATAACTTAGACCAAGTGAGGGTGCGAGAGTAGAAAGAACATAGAATTCCCGAATTGAGAAAGGTTTTCTTCCTGATACTATTTTGTGAAAAATAAAATCCTCTTTACCATCCCAGTATCCGGTTTGCTTTGCACGCTCTTTAAGATCGCTGCTATACATGAAATTCTCCTTATCCTTGAAATCAACCTTTCCAATACGGGGAATGTTGGCTGAAATGGCGACATGGTCATCAGGAATCCTCTGAGCCACCCACATTGCACTGGGCTTGCCGGGACCTGTACCGTAGATCTCAAAATGCCAAACCTCATTTTTATCAGCTACCGTAAGACATTCTCCCCAATCTGCATAACCATAATCTTCAGCCAATCTTCCCATCAATGAAATGGCTTCGCGGGCAGTTGAGCAATACTGAAGCGCCATCCTTTCAAGCTCTTCGATATAAAACATACCGGCTTTATTGACTAATTCGGAACGACCGCTGGTAGTGGTCTCTCCAATGGCAAGCTGTTTTTCATTTAGACAAGGATATGCCACATTCAAAAATCTGTATGTATCTGTTTTAGGCACGGGAATACGTCCCTTTTCCACCACATTGCGCATATCCCACGGCTCTTCATTGTGCATCATTCCCTGGTAAACCGGCTCCATATCACTAACTAAAAAGCTCTTACGCGGCTCAATAGTGAGCCAGGTGCGATAATTGGCGTCACAGGTGTGCCCTATCATAACTGAGCCGTCAAATGAAGCTTTCGGGCCAACCATAATTGAGGTACAACTCTCCTTGGGCAGGTTATCAATTGATTCATAAAGTTCTTGTGCGGCAAGATTTCCTGAAAGGAAAATAATTACTGCCGACAACAGTATGAGGTTTTTAACTTTCATATTACACTCTTTTTATATTTTGGATAAACTATGAGAAACAAAAATAGTGAAAAAATAATATAAGTCACCATGAAATAACTATATTTGCATAATCTTAAACAGCATCATACAATGCAACTGTTCAACAGATCCCAATCTATAGTTCAATTGGAAAATGGCCTTGAATTTCAAGGCTATTCGTTTGGTTATATAGCCCCTGCAGATGGTGAGGTGGTCTTTTCCACCACAATGACCGGCTATCCCGAATCTCTGACCGACCCCTCTTTCGAAGGTCAGATACTCTGTGTCACATATCCTCTTGTGGGTAATTATGGAGTCCCGGAGGCAGTAATTGAGGGAGGAGTCTTGCAAAATTTCGAATCTGACAGAATTCATATTCGGGGACTTATTATATCTGACTATTCTTTCGAATATAGTCATTGGAATGCTGTCAAAAGTCTTGACCAGTGGCTCCGGGAAAACAAGATACCTGCCATCTATGGAGTCGATACCCGAGAGCTGACTAAAGTGATCCGTGATAATGGTTCAATGCTTGGACGAATTATTCCTGAAGGTGCATCACCTGAGTGGGATGTGGAAGATCCCAATACAACCAATCTGGTAGGCAGAGTGAGTTGCAAGGAGCCTATCACCTACCCCGGACCATTGAGATCAAAGCGAGTAGTACTTATAGATTGCGGTGTCAGACATAGTATATTAAGGTATCTCCTGTCGAAAGGAATCGAGGTGGTCAGGGTTCCATGGGATTATGATTTCAATGACGGGTCTATCGGTCGCTATGATGGGCTGCTAATCTCCAGTGGACCGGGTAACCCCGAATTTTGTACCGCTACAATAGGACACATCCGCCATACAATGAGACTCGGCAAACCCATATTCGGTATCTGTATGGGGCACCAGCTGCTTGCAAGGGCAGCAGGTGCAGAGACATTCAAGCTAAAATATGGCCACCGAAGTCACAATCAACCCGTACAGGCTACTGATAGCCAGAGATGTTATATTACAGCACAAAACCACGGTTATGCAGTTGACACAAACACCCTCGGCAAGGATTGGGAAACCATTTTTACCAATATGAACGACGGCACAAATGAGGGTATAAGGCATAAGAGCAGGAAATTTTTCTCTACTCAATTCTACCCCGATATAACAAGCAATCCCAAAAATACAAGTTGGCTTTTTGATAATTTTCTGACAGCACTATGATAGATACAAGCATCAAGAAAGTACTTCTGCTGGGGTCGGGAGCACTTAAGATCGGTGAAGCCGGTGAATTTGACTATTCCGGCTCACAAGCCCTCAAGGCAATGAAAGAAGAGGGAATATATACAGTCCTGATCAACCCCAATATCGCTACCGTACAAACATCCGAAGGTGTTGCAGACAAAATCTATTTTCTCCCCGTCACCCCCTACTTTGTAGAAAAAGTAATCGAGAAAGAGCGTCCACAAGGTATTCTGCTTGCCTTTGGAGGCCAGACCGCTCTTAACTGCGGTGTAAAGCTTTTTGAGGCGGGGGTATTTGAAAAATACGATATTAAAGTGCTCGGAACCCCTGTACAGGCTATTATCGACAGTGAGGATAGAAATCTCTTCAATCAGAAGATGGATGAGATTGGGGTCAAGATTATCAAAAGCCATGCGGTGAAAAATATCGAAGATGCCAGAAAGGCAGCTGAAGAACTCGGCTATCCGGTAATCCTTAGAGCTGCTTATGCACTTGGAGGCCTGGGTAGCGGATTTTGCGACAATGAAGAGGAACTCAACCTCCTCGCGGAGAAATCCTTCTCTTATTCCCCACAGGTATTGGTGGAAAAATCGCTCAGAGGCTGGAAGGAGATAGAGTACGAGGTGGTGCGTGACAAATATGACAATTGTATCGCTGTAGCCAATATGGAAAATTTCGATCCCCTCGGAATACATACCGGAGAGAGCATTGTGGTGGCTCCCTGTCAGACTCTGGACTATCACGATATATCAATGCTAAAAGAGCTGGCAATCAAAATAGCACGCCATGTCGGTATAATCGGCGAGTGTAATGTACAATTTGCATACGACACTCAATCCTATGATTACCGCGTTATTGAGATAAATGCACGCCTCTCGAGGAGTTCGGCTCTTGCATCAAAGGCTACCGGTTACCCACTCGCTACAGTTGCGGCAAAGCTCGCCCTCGGCTACGGACTATTTGAGCTCAAAAACTCCGTTACACGTTCTACTTCGGCATTTTTTGAACCTGCTCTCGATTATGTGATCTGTAAAATCCCCCGCTGGGATCTCTCCAAATTTCACGGAGTCTCCAGGGAGATCGGCAGCAGTATGAAGAGTGTCGGTGAGGTAATGGCAATCGGCCGTAATTTTGAAGAGGCGATGCAGAAGGGTCTGCGAATGATTGGGCAAGGAGCACATGGATTTGTAGCTAATAAGGAGATTGTGGTGCCTGATATAGACAAAGCACTGCGCGAACCTACTGACAACCGCATTTTCGTCATTTCTAAGGCCTTTCAGAAGGGTTATACAGTAGATGAGATATGCGAGCTGACCAAAATCGATAAATGGTTTGTCGAGAAGTTGTACAACATAGTGCTTGTAGCTGATGAACTGGAAAAAGCAAACAAACCCGAAGAAGTGGACTTTGAACTCCTGAAACTCTCCAAACAGCTAGGCTTTTCCGATTTTCAGATCGGTCGTCTGGTATTCAAGGATAGACTTGATACTGAAGAGCAGGTCCTTCGCATCCGCAAATACCGCAAATCACTCGGCATTGTGCCCTATGTTAAACAGATTGATACTCTTGCAGCTGAATTTCCCGCAAAAACCAACTATCTCTACCTTACTTACAATGGAGAGGCACATGATATAGAGTATGAGAAGGATGGAAAATCCATTATTGTGCTCGGTTCAGGTGCCTACCGTATCGGCAGCTCGGTAGAGTTTGACTGGTGTAGCGTGAATGCCCTCCAGACTATCCGCAAATCGGGCTGGAGAGGCATTATGATCAACTATAATCCCGAAACAGTCTCTACCGACTACGATATATGTGACCGTCTCTATTTTGACGAGCTCACATTCGAAAGGGTTATGGATATCTATGAGCTTGAAGAGCCACACGGCATCATTCTCTCTGTAGGAGGACAGATTCCCAACAATCTCGCTCTACGCCTGGAGCAGAGCGGTGTAAATATTCTCGGAACAGCTGCGTCAAGCATTGACAGGGCTGAAGACAGACATAAATTCTCCTCAATGCTCGATTCAATCGGAGTTGACCAGCCCAAATGGCAGGAACTTACCACCCTTGACGACATTCATCACTTTGTAGAGACGGTCGGATTTCCGGTCCTTGTGCGCCCCTCCTATGTGCTTTCGGGTGCTGCTATGAATGTTTGTTCCAATGAAGGAGAGTTGCACCGATTCCTCTCCCTTGCAGCAAATATTTCCAAGAAACATCCGGTAGTAGTGAGTGAATTTATAGAAAATGCGAAGGAAATTGAGTTCGATGCGGTGGCCAACAACGGCGAAGTAATTGCCTACGCCATATCCGAACATATAGAATTTGCCGGAGTGCACTCCGGTGATGCCACCATTCAGTTTCCTCCCCAAAAACTCTATGTCGAAACCGCCAGGAGGATCAAGAAGATCGCACGCAGGATAGCGGAAGAGCTCAATATCTCCGGTCCCTTCAATATCCAATTCCTTGCAAGGGAGAATGACATCAAGGTTATCGAATGTAACCTACGAGCATCGAGGAGCTTCCCCTTTGTATCCAAAGTTCTAAAGATCAATTTTATCGAACTTGCCACCCGGGTAATGATCGGCGAAAACCCTCCATCGCCATCCAGGAATGCCTTTGATCTCGATTATGTCGGCATAAAAGCCTCGCAGTTCTCATTTTCCCGTTTACAAAAAGCAGACCCCGTATTGGGCGTAGATATGGCATCTACCGGTGAGGTAGGCTGTATCGGCGATGACACTAATGAGGCCATTCTGAAATCCATGCTCTCCGTAGGATATACCATTCCCAAGAAGAACATCCTTCTCTCTACAGGAGATGCACGCCAAAAAGCAGAGATGCTCAATGCCTCCCGTCTGCTGGTAAAACAGGGCTACGAACTTTTTGCTACGGCCGGTACCTATAAATTCCTTGTAGAAAACAATGTTCCCGCTACCAGAGTTCTCTGGCCCAGCGAGAATGGAGATGAGCGAAGTGCTCTGGAGATGATACAGAACAAAGAGATAGACTTTGTTGTCAATATACCTAAGAATCTCACCGAATCGGAATTGAGTAACGGCTACAAGATACGTCGTGCTGCTGTGGACTTCAATATTCCGCTGATTACAAATACCCGACTGGCTACTGCATTCATAATTTCTTTCTGCAATCTGCCCATCGAAGAGATCGAAATTAAGAGCTGGGACGAGTACACTTTGTAACAACTTGCACACAAAATGTGCTTTGTGTCGCTTTTTTGTTACCTTTGTTGGACCGAAGCCAAACTCTATGGGTAAACTTTACGATAAATTAATCCAGGATTACCGCATTAAAGAGGGGTTAAAAGCCTGTATTAACTGCGGTACCTGCACGGCAATCTGCCCTGCTGCAGAATTTTATAAATACAATCCCAAAAACATAGTCAACATCGTCCAGAGCCAGGATGAGGCCAAGATTGAAGAATTGCTGAAAGGTGAACAGATCTGGTACTGCGGCGAATGTATGTCCTGCGTGACACGCTGTCCCAGACGCAATGCTCCCGGGCTTGTCGTTATGGCACTGCGGTCGCTCTCTATAGATATGGGATATTTTGTGGAAAGTGAAAAAGGACGACAGATGCTCCCTCTTGTACACCGTATGCAAAGCAATATCCTGAACTATGGGTACTGCGTATATCCTCGTACTTTCCTCTATAAAGATCATCCGGAATATGGCCTTACCGGCAAATGGTTGAACGAAAACATGGAAGATGTTTATGAGCGCCTCGGGGCAAATCTCGATGGTGAAGGTCCGGGAATTCTGAGAAAAATCCCAGACGAATCTCTCGCTGAGCTTAAGGCCATATTTGACGAAACCGGTGCTACGCGCCGTATGGAGATAATAGAGGAGGCATCCAAGCGTAAAGCAAAAGAGATGGGCCTCCCCTATGACGAATATGAAAGGAAAGCTTTTGAGGATACCGAAAAGGACCATCTCAACCATTAATTTTAAACAACACGGAAATGATATTTCAGGGAAAACAGAAAATATGGTCCGATTATCAGAAAGAGATTCCTGATGACCATTGGTTTTATGTTAGAAGTTGCATACGTCAGGGCTTTTTTCCGGGCTCAGAAGTGGCATTTCTCGACATAGTCCGCAACAAACTTGACAAGGATTTCTTTGAAACAGAGCACCATACCACTTGCGGTGGTATTGCATATCATGCAGAAGCCCTGCCTCAAGAAACAATGATGACCATCATCGCCCGCCAGTTTGCGCTAATGGCTGAACATGGCTACGAAAACTACGTATGCTCCTGTATTACTTCATTTGGTCTCTACACTGAAGTTCTTGAAGACTGGAGGACTTTTCCCGATCTTGAAGATAAAATCCGGGAACATCTCTGGAATTCTTGCAAACGTGAATTAAAAAAACCGAAATATCTGGCCCATGCCAGCGACATTATCTATAAGTTCCGTAACGAAATTGCAGCCCGTGCGAAGCATCGTCTTGTTAATAAATTCACGGGCGAACCTCTGAGAGTTGTAGAACACATCGGATGCCACTATTCCAAAATGTTCCCCTCTAAAGGTGTAGGAGGTGCCGAATATCCCTATGTTCTTGCCGGTATGATTGACTCCTGGGGAGGAGAAGTCATCGATTACCCTGAGCGCAGACATTGCTGCGGATTTGGTTTCAGACAATATCTTGTCAAGGCCAATCGTGGCTATTCCATGTCCAATACCTACAAAAAGTTTGAATCGATGGAGCCCTATAAGCCCGATATGATCATAACCAACTGCCCCGGATGCCCCTATTTCATGGATAGATGGCAATATGTGATAGCCGAACAGACAGGTAAGACTTATGGCGAAAATGGATATGGTATTCCCGTGTTTACTTATGAGGAGGTTGCCGGCCTGGTGCTGGGATATGATCCCTGGGATCTGGGACTCCAGCTTCATCAAGTGGCTGTTGAGCCTTTGCTGGATAAAATGGGAGTCAAATACAACAAGGAAGATAAATATAAAGGCAAAGGAGACAAACTCTTACAGATGCCGGAATTTCCTATGAACATCAAGTGTTGTTGATATAATACCTGAAGCAATGAAACGCAATGTACTTATAATTGGCGGTGGTCCTGCCGGTATTGAAGCTGCGCGCAGAATACGCGATTACGGCCATACACCTATTCTTATCGAAAAAGAGGCCCGTCTGGGAGGACATCTCGCAAAATGGCATAAACTTTTTCCCGATGGTGAGTCCACAGAAGAGGTACTAACCGCCCTGACTTCCGATATGGAGGGTATCAAATGGTTTACCGATACTGCTATTGTCTCAATCAATAGACTCAAGCATCTCTATGTGGCCATCTTCTCCAATGGTATCACAGTACAGGCTGATGCTATTCTTTTTGCTACGGGATTTTCTCTTTTTCCCGCTGAAAAGAAGGAGGAATATGGTTACGGCATATATAACAATGTTGTTACAAATGCCGATCTTGAGCATTTTTTCAACACGGGAAATGATCCAAGAATAAAAGATCCGAAAGTAATAGGATTTGTGCATTGTGTGGGCTCAAGAGATGAAAAGGCCGGCAACCGTCAGTGCTCTAAAGTATGCTGCGCAACTGCCGTCAAACAGGCCTGTGAAATGAAGGAACGCTACCCTGATGCTTCAATTTATTGTTTTTATATGGACTTGAGAATGTTCGGTCGCAAATATGAAGACCTCTATCTCAATGCCCAGCGTAAATATGGGATCTTCTTTGTTCGTGGCAGGGTCTCAGAGGTATCAGAAGATATAGAGGGAAGACTTGTAGTAAAGGCAGAAGATACTTTGGCTGGCAAACCGTTGCGAATTACCATGGATCTGCTGGTACTTATGGCAGGTATGTCGCCCTGCATTGAGAATCCCGAAATCGCCTCTATGACCGGTATTCATATGGGAGAAGATGGTTTTTTCATGCCGCGTGATTTAATGCTCCGTCCAGTTGAGAGCCATAGCAAAGGGATATTTCTTGCCGGCGCAGTCACCGGTCCCAAAACTATCCCTGAAACACTGAATGAAGCCAGAGCTGCAGCTATGGCAATTGACAACTATTTCAAACAAAAAGCTGAATGATAGATTTCGGATATACTCTTACACCGAGTTCGACAATTGAGATCGACGATGCAGATCTGAGTTTGTTTGATCAATTGTGCGCCCTGGAACCGGATGCTCTAAAGTGTATGTCATGCGGATCCTGTGCAGCGAGCTGTACTGCAGGTGTTTTTACAGATGTCAATCTCAGAAAAGTGCTGCTCAGTCTTCAGCGAGGCTGTGAAAAGGACTTGCTTTTTCAGTTAAAATCCTGTATGCTATGTGGCAAATGCTATATAGTCTGCCCCAGAGGCATCAATACACGCCACCTGATTCTTTCGATTTGTAAGATTTATAATATCTGAGGTTATTATGAGGGAGAGATTCATATCAGGATTTGACCATTTTGTGCTCCCCTTCATGTTGGGGATGATATTCGTTCTTGTTTGGTGTGCTGTCGGGCTTATAAAGGTAATGGTCCAGATTGAACGTAAAGATCGCATCAAGGTTTATAAATCCCTTATTAATCCCAAAATAATGGGGAAGAATATTCGTGACTGGTTTTGCGATTGTCTTTTTCATGTAAAGCTTTGGAAACGCAATAAGGTGCTGGGCTATATGCACTCCAGCATTGCTTTTGGCTGGTTTATGCTGATTGTCATAGGTCATATTGAGACCTTCCTCTATATTCCCGAAAGGGGCGGATTGTTCTATTATCCCATATTTTTCCGATACTTTATGGCAGTAGAGAGCACCACTCTAAGAGGCTCCCTGCTCTTTTTCCTTATGGATTTTTTCCTGCTGGTGGTACTCAGTGGTATTATTCTGGCCATAATCAAGCGTTTCCGCTCCAAACTGATGGGCATGAGAAGGACTACCAAGCTCACACTTCTGGACCGTATCGGACTCTATTCACTCTGGGCAATATTTCCTTTGAGGCTTATAGCTGAAGGATTTACCGCAGGTGTAGGCGGAGGCAGTTTTCTCACCGTACCTGTAAACTGGGTCTTTGCCAGCATTCTCAGCAAACCGGAGAACTTCACTATAGCCTGGTGGGCCTACTCGATAGCTCTGGGCACCTTTATGTTCGTGCTGCCATTTACCAGATATATGCATATCCCGGCAGAAATCCTTCTTATCCCCCTTAAAAACGCGGGCATTAAAGTTCGCAGACCGCGTAAGGGCTATGCTCTGGCCGAGCTCTACTCCTGCCCCAGCTGCGGAGTCTGTCTGGATGCCTGCCCTATGAGTGTTGACAAGGCAGGGCTCAAGAATACTACCGTCTATTATGTGCGGCAGGTCAAGAGAAGAAATGAGCCACGTGCACTGGCTATAGCTGATAAGTGCCTGATGTGTGGTAAATGTTCCGTTCTCTGCCCTATCGACATTTCAGCTACCGACCTTCGTCTTGCACTTCGCAAGCGACAGCCCTACAATATCGGACATGACTTTAGTTATCTCGACAAACTCCCAAATGGTGCACTGTCATCAGCAGTTTCAGTAGGTGGAGAGAAGGTGCTCTATTATGCCGGCTGTATGAGCTCATTAACTCCGATGGTATCTCAATCTGTGCAGAAAGTGCTTACAACGGCGGGGATTGAGTTTACTCTTATGGATGAAAATGGAACCGTATGCTGTGGAAGACCGCTTTTGCTCTCCGGTCGCACTGAAGAGGCAAAAGCACTTATGGAGAAAAATAAAGAGATTATAAGGGAGAGCGGTGCGCCAATTCTGCTGGTATCTTGTGCTATCTGCTACAGAATATTCAAGGAAGATTATGATTTGGAAGGAATACAAGTAATACACTATACCGAATATTTTGAGCAACTGGCCGCCGAAGGGGCCATTAAACTGAACAAACAGAAGTTAAAGTATGTCTATCATGATCCCTGCGAACTTGGACGAGGATGTGGTATATATGATGCCCCCCGCAAGGCTCTGACAAGGGTTGGTGATCTGGTACCGGCAGGTAAAGAACGCAAGGAAAGCATCTGCTGCGGTGGATCTCTGGGCAGCCTCACTCTTTCACACGAAGAAAGAGGGCGTATTACGGATCATTCGATCCGCAATCTGACAGCCAACTCCCCTGACAGAATTGTAACTGCCTGTCCACTCTGTATGAAGACCTTCAGCAGACAATCTGAAGTTAAAGTAGTTGATTTTGCCCAGGTCATTGCCGAAAACATCATTGAATAGCAAACTTTTATAACTACATACTACACACTAACAACTAAATCAATGCCCTATGAAGAATTTCAAACCCACTAGGTACGTACTGGAAAATATTGCCACCGGCCGCAGATTTGAAGACACAGGATGGCTTCTCTCTGACCCTAAGGGTACGGAACCATCCCTCATAAGAGCAATTTACGAAAAGAAGCAGATAGAATTTGGAAGTCAGGATGAGGGTATTTACCGCTTTGCCGATTGGCTTCCCATAAGCCGCACTCTCAAAGGTTCTTCCGCTACTCAGACATATAAAAGTGAGGCACTCGCTTCAGAACTGGGTCTATCCAATCTCTATATTGCTTTTTCCGGCTACTGGCCGGAGAAGAATGCCTTTATGACCACAGGTTCATTCAAGGAGACCGAGGCCTATTCCGTATGCGGCAGACTCTCTCCCAATGAAAAAAGAGTATTGGTAGTAGCCTCGGCGGGAAATACTGCCAGATCATTTGCAAAAGTCTGCTCCGAGAATAATATTCCATTATTATTGAGTGTCCCTGAAGACAATATTGAGGCTTTGTGGTTTGACAAACCCATCAATGACTGCGTTAAACTTATCTGCTCACCTAAAGGCAGCGACTATTATGATGCCATAGCACTCGCTGACAAAGTCTGCACATCCGGGATGTTTTTTGCCGAAGGCGGAGCAAAGAATGTGGCCCGCAGAGATGGTATGGCCACAACAGTGCTCTCTGCAGCAGAGGTGATCGGACGCATTCCTGATTGCTATTTTCAGGCAATTGGCAGTGGCACAGGTGCTATAGCTGCCTGGGAGGCCAACCTTCGACTGATAGAAGATGGTCGTTTCGGCAATCACAAGATGAAACTCTTCCCCTCTCAAAATATTCCCTTTACGCCTATGTATGATGCGTGGAAGGCAGGCAGCAAAACCCTACTTCCTATGGATGACGAAGAAGCACGCATAAAGGCAACTGCAATTGATGCCAAGGTGCTTTCCAACAGAAGACCCCCTTATGCGACGCGTGGAGGCCTCTATGATGCAATGTGCGATGCCGGAGGCGATGTAGAGCTGGCGGACAACGATGATATCAAAGAGATGCAGGCACTCTTCCTGCGCACAGAGGGGATTGACATCCACCCGGCTGCTGCTGTTGCCACTAAGGGTATGATCAATGCCTTCAATGCAGGCAAAATGCCAAAAGATGCCATTACGATGCTGAATATCACAGGTGGTGGAGAGGAGCGTTTCCAGCGCGAACACAAGGTAGTTTATCTGAAGCCCTCGCTAATAGCTATGGCTTCGGATGAAGGAGTAATAACCAGGGTCGAAAATCTCTTTAAATAATCCCCGAAATAGGGCTACTCTTGCTCAGTTTCAGTTACACTCACCATTTCGGTAGCTTTTGCCAAAGCCGGGATGATGTGGGTGAAGACATGCTCCTGGCCTATCTCATGGAGCAGGCCAAATTTTTCTATTGTATCATAGACGTCATCCTGCACGCCGGAGAGAATGACCTGAATACCGGACTTCTTTGAACGCAAGTATAAACTACGAAGGTTATTAATGCCTGTAGAGTCAATGAAAGGCACCTTGCGCATACGTATAATACGTACCTTGACAATCTGTTGTCTGGTTTGTCGGTCGAGTTCGTCCAACTTATTGGCAAGGCCGAAGAAGAATGGTCCGTCTATTTCAAAAATCTCAACTCCATCAGGCACATTCAGCTGTTCAACACTCTCCAGTACGGCTTTTTCCTCATTTTCTGTTGCAGCGAGATAATCGCTCTCAAGGACGGTAATCGAGGAGGTCTCGGAAACACGTTTAACAAAGAGGATAATAGCCATCAACAAGCCTACCTCTATAGCAACTGTCAAATCGACAAGCACGGTCAAGAAAAATGTAATCAGCAATACTATGATATCAGCCCTATCCCCTTTTAGCAAATATTTGAAAGTTCTCCACTCACTCATATTGTAGGCCACCATAACGAGTATTGCTGCAAGACAAGAGAGCGGAATATAGACTGCATAGGGCATTAGGAAGAGGAAAATCAGCAACAGAACAATGGAGTGAATAATACCTGCAACGGGGGTCTTGCCGCCGTTATTGATGTTGGTCATCGTACGTGCAAGTGCTCCGGTTGCCGGAATACCACCAAATAGCGGAGTTATGATGTTTGTTATACCTTGTCCTATTAGCTCTGTATTGGAGCGATGTCGTTTGCCTGTCGCACCATCTGCAACCATCGCGGCAAGCAGCGATTCGATAGCACAGAGAAACGCAATGGTAAATGCAGGTTGAAAGAGCTTGACAGCGGTATCAAGAGTAATTGTCGGGGCTACGGGTTTGGGTATGGCTATCCCGCCCGCGAGTTCGGGAAACTTGCTGCCTATCGTAGCAAATTCCAGTCCCGCAAATCGGGAAAGGATAAGCGAGATAAATGTTCCAACAATAATTGCAATCAATGAGCCGGGCACTTTCTTGGTCACTCGGGGCCAGAAAATGATTATTGCAAGACAGAAGAGCGACATCAAGGTTTCCGCTATGGAAATAGAACCCAGATTTGAGAAATAGCAACCCCATTTGGCAAGAAAACTGGAAGGCACTTCCGCTATCGTCAATCCGAAAAAGTCTTTAATCTGAGTAGAAAAGATGGTCACTGCAATACCTGAAGTGAAACCTATCACGATGGGATAAGGAATGAATTTTATCAGGGTACCGAGTTTAAAAACGCCCATTAGTACGAGCATAATACCTGCCAGAATAGTGGAAATGATAAGGCCCTGCATACCAAACTCTCCTACAATACCTGCCACAATCACAATAAATGCACCTGTAGGGCCTCCAATCAGAAAATCGGAGCCACCGAGCAGCGATGTAAGAAAACCTGCCACGACAGCGGTAATCAAACCCTGCTGAGGAGTAACGCCTGAAGCAATACCAAAAGCAATTGCCAGTGGCAAAGCAACAATGCCTACTATTATACCTGCAATAAAATCCTGGATGAAGGTCTCTTTGTTGTAATTACCCTTCTTAAAGAGCTCAAAAAATTTTGGGCGAAAAATCTGTGAGAGTCTGGTCTTCATTTAAAAATTGCTAAATAGTCCGATTATCTTTTGGAATTCGTGTGCAAAAATATCTAATTCTGGTTAACTTTGAAAATTAATTGTCAAAAGCTGATGTTATGTTTAGAAAAATGGTAAACGCCAGTGTGCGA
This sequence comes from Bacteroidales bacterium, assembly GCA_012798805.1. GTDB lineage: Bacteria > Bacteroidota > Bacteroidia > Bacteroidales > UBA932 > Cacconaster. Next base: position 7,850 of record JAAZMM010000004.1, on the reverse strand, counting down.
ATAGTACAAAAATATCTGCCTGAGCCCTTTATTTTTGCACTACTACTCACTTTTATTGCATTCATAGTGGCTATGCCTGTATGCAGACAGACTCCGCTGGAGGTTTTGACAAACTGGGGCAATGGCGTGTGGGGATTACTCGCCTTCTCGATGCAAATGGCACTTGTACTAGTATGTGGTTCCACTTTAGCTGATGCACCCGCTATCAAAAAGGGACTCAATAAACTGGCCTCGATGCCCAAAAAGCCGGTTGGAGCGATTGCACTTGTTTCTCTCGTATCAGCACTTGCCTGCTGGATAAACTGGGGCTTCGGTCTCATAATAGGGGTAATTTTCGCCAAGTCTATCGCACGAAACATGCGCGGTGTCGATTATCGTCTGCTGATTGCCTCCGCCTATAGCGGATTTGTGGTTTGGCACGGTGGTATATCCGGCTCCATACCTCTCGCACTCGCTACTCCCGGTGATGCACTCACTACAGTTACGATGGGTGTGGTAACAGAGCCTATTGCTATTAGCAACACTATTCTTTCGCTTTACAATTTAGGAATTTCCATAGTGGTAACCATAGCACTTGTAGTGGTTAATTCCCTTATGCATCCCAAAGGTAAAGAGGTAGTCGAGGTGGACCCGAAACTTCTTGAGGAAGAAGAAGATGAAAATTCTTTTAAGCCTTCGACTCCGGCTGAGAAAGCCGAAAACAGTATGTTGATATCCCTTATTATCTCCTTAATGGGATTTGCTTTCCTGGTAATGAAGCTATTTGTACGTGGCGAATCGTTGGACTTAAACTCCGTGATAATGATCTTCCTGTTTCTTGGAATAGTCTTTCACAAGACCCCCATAGCCTATGTAAAATCACTTAATAAAGCGGCTTCAAGCAGTGCCGGCATCCTTCTCCAGTTCCCTTTTTATGCCGGCATTATGGGCATAATGACAGGCACCTCTGCCGAAGGCGTTTCACTTGCAGGCGAAATCAGCAATCTTTGCGTCAGCATTTCCAACGAACATACATTCCCACTTCTTACATTCCTCAGCGCAGGTCTTGTAAATATATTCGTACCATCGGGCGGAGGACAGTGGGCTGTTCAGGGTCCTATAATGATGCCTGCCGGAGCCGCTTTGGGAGTCTCACCTGCTATTACCGGAATGGCTATCGCCTGGGGTGATGCCTGGACAAATCTGATACAACCTTTCTGGGCTATTCCTGCACTTGCAATAGCCAAACTCGGAGCAAGGGATATTATGGGCTACTGCCTGATAAATCTCTTAGTCACCGGCATAATTATATGTCTTGGTTTTCTGATCTGGGGACTCTGACTCCGAACTCACAACTCGGAGCTCAGAAATCATAACTCCTTATTCAGAACTCATAACTATCAACGCTGTCTTTAGCGTAGCGTTCTACCTCTTCAAAAACACGGAGAAAATTGCCGCCCCATATTTTTGTTATCTCCTCATCGGAGAAGCCCTCTTCTATAAGTCGTTTCGTAAGATTGTGATATTCACTCATGTCCTTACATCCGATAACTCCTCCTCCGCCGTCAAAGTCGCTGCCGACACCCACATGATCGATTCCAACCAGATCGATGATATAATGCAGATGTTTCATAAAATCATCAAGCGAAGCGGCACTGTAATCGGGACCATAACGGAGCAACCAGGCATCCAGAGCCAGATGCACTACTCCGCCATTTTCGGCAATCGCGATAATCTCTTCATCTATGAGATTGCGTGAGAGTTCTCGCACAGCGAAAACACAGGAGTGGCTCGCAATAATGGGAGTTTTACTTACTACTGCTGCCTGTAGTGTTGCATCTCTCGAAGCATGTGAAAGATCGACCACAATACCAAGACGATTCATCTCTGCAATAGCCTCTTTTCCAAAATCTGAAAGTCCTCCGTGCAGTTTAACTTTGGTAGTACCGGCATCGGCTATGGCATTATTGCCATTGTGGGTAAGTCCTATCATCCTAACCCCCTGGTCATAGTAATATTGAACGAGCGGGAGGGAATCACCTATACAGCAGGCATTCTCTATTGATAGGAAAAGAGCCACCTTACCCCTCTTCTTGAGCGCCTTCATTTCCTCTATGGAGGTGGCGATAGCACCATATTCACTATTCTGCTCGGCATACTGTTTCAAGCATAATATCAAGGTATCGGCATATTCACGCGCATAGCGATGGAACTCCGGGTCTATTGGCCCCTGATCTTGATAAGCAGCAAAAAAAGCAGCATCCAGACCTCCCTCATGCATCTGCTGAAATGAGACCTGTCCTCCTTTGACACCGAAATCACCATCCGGATGTGCAAGCCACATCGAAAAATCGTTGTGAGTATCGATAGTATACATCTTTTTGTGCAGACGTGCAACCCTTTTCTCTACACTCTCCTCAGCACATCCTGAAATGGAAAGTGCCACAAAAGAGAACAGTACTATGGATATGAAACCTAATTTTCTCATTATTACATATATTATTTAATTACACTTACTACAAAAAAAATACTCCCGCACCTCTTACAAAATAACTCATAACTACCTACTCATAACTCGAAACCCGCCTACTCCCCACTCCCCACTCCCCACTCCCCACTACACACCACACACTACATACTACATACTACACACCAACTCCAGTACTTCGGCAATGATAAAATTGCTGCCGCAGATAAATATCAGATCATCTTTCCCCGCCAGCGAATCGGCCATCTCCAGCGCCTGCTTGACGGAAGTAGTTATACGCCCGTTAATACCATGATCCGAAAGAAGGTTGGCAAGGTCCACCGCTGGCAGTGCCCTCTCTCCCCTGCAATTGGTCAGTATAAAGTGAACATCCCTTGGCAGATATGTGATAATACTCTCCACATCCTTATCTGCGACGACACCAAATATAAAAAAGATATTGTCATAATCACAAGAAATCTTATCTATCTGTTCACGGACCCAACGCATAGCGTGAGCATTGTGAGCCGTATCACACACAATCGGGGCCTTTCCCGGGATACCCCCATTGGTTTCCGACTCCCGTAGTATCTCCCATCTACCGCGCAAACCGGTAAATTTAGCAGCATTTGAGACTCCTTTTCTCAATCTCTCAACATCGAGTCCGAACTCAGGTATATTCAGCAATCCTCTACTCTCAATCAATGACAAAATAGCCGAAACTGTCCTGAGGTTGAGTTGCTGACAATCTCCCTTGAGATCGATTTCATCTGGTGAAAGTCGTAAAAATTGAGGGACTTCTTCAGCAAAAAGAAGTTCCGAAGCTCCCACTTCATATGCCACTCGCTCAAATATCACACGTGTTTCTGATTTGCTTTCTCCCACAAGTGCAGGGATCCCCGATTTAATGATACCTGCTTTCTCACGGGCAATTTCTTCGATGGTATGACCAAGATATTCGCAATGTTCCAGTCCAATATTGGTAATTACCGAAAGTACCGGATTAACTACATTTGTGGAGTCGAGACGACCACCAAGACCACATTCTATTACTGCCATGTCCACATCACGACTACGAAACCAGTCGAGAGCCATGGCAGTCGTGATCTCAAAGAATGAGGGATTGTGATTCTCAATAAAGTCTTGGCTACTCTCAATAAAAGCAAACACCTCTTCTTTTGAAATCATCTCATAGGAAGCTCCTGAAGCTCCTGTCTCTATAATTTTCATCCTTTCACGAAAATCCAAAAGGTGAGGCGATGTATAGAGACCCACTTTTATGTTACAGCATGCCAGAGCGGAAGCTGTCATATGAGAAACGGAACCTTTGCCATTTGTTCCTGCAACATGGATTACATTATAGCCCGACTGGGGATCTTCCAGCCGGGAAATGAATTGTCGCATTGTATCAAGGCCCGGTTTGTAAGCTCTGTTGCCTACCCGCTGGTATGATGGAAAGCGGGTAAAAAGCCACTCAAGCATCTCTTCATATGCAGTGTCAGAATATTTCATTTGATAACTTGTTTATATCCTTGATGCAAATTTGGAGAATAAAACTGATATATCTCTTAAAAAGCACTATTTTTGTATGATGTTTAAAAATCTTTAACGAAATGATTTCATTCTTCAAATGTAATACGGGCACTATCATAGCCGTTCAAAGCAACAACAAACTTAGTAATGATGACATCCAGGCACTCTGCTGGCTCTTCTCAGGAGCGGAATACCTCGGCACAGATGATCTTGAGGGTTATTTTGCCGGCCCCAGAAGGGAAATGGTGACTCCATGGAGCTCCACGGCAACCGAGATTGCCGGGAATATGAATATTGAAGGTGTTGTGAGGATGGAAGAGTATTTTCCTGTTTCAGGCCCAGATGCCGATATTGACAAAATGCTACAGCGCCTCTACAACGGGCTTGACCAGGAAATTTTCACATCTGACAACATTTTCGAACCGGTAAAAGAGATTACCGATTTGGAAAAATATAACATAGAAGAAGGACTGGCACTTTCAGATGAAGAAATTGGCTACCTACGGGATCTGAGCGACCGTATTGGTAGACCCCTGACCGATTCCGAAGTATTCGGTTTTTCGCAGGTTAACTCAGAGCATTGTCGTCATAAGATTTTCAACGGAACATTCATTATTGATGGTGAGCAGATGCCCTCATCCCTTTTTAATTTGATCAAAAAGACATCGAGAGTAAATCCCAATAAGATTGTCTCCGCTTATAAGGACAACTGTGCCTTTGTGGAGGGTCCGCTGGTGCATCTTTTTCATCCTGCATCCGGAGACAAGCCCGATTTTTTCATCAAAGATAAAAATGAGACAGTCATTTCGCTTAAAGCTGAAACACACAATTTTCCCACGACAGTGGAACCCTTCAATGGAGCAGCTACAGGCACCGGGGGTGAGATCAGAGACAGAATTGCCGGTGGCAAGGGTGCATTTCCCATAGCAGGAACCGCAGTCTATATGACATCCTACCCCCGTTTCGAAGGCGAAGCTCAGAGAACCTGGGAATGCAAGCCTCCACGTAAGTGGCTCTATCAGACGCCACTGGAGATCCTCCTAAAAGCCTCCAACGGTGCATCCGACTTCGGCAACAAGTTTGGCCAGCCTCTCATCTGTGGTTCTCTTTATACCTTTGAGCACTCGGAAGATGGGAATGATTATGGCTATGATAAGGTAATAATGCTTGCAGGAGGTGTAGGCTTCGCCAAAAGGAAAGATTCTCTTAAAGATACTCCTGAGGCCGGTGATGAAATTATTCTCCTCGGAGGTGACAATTACCGTATCGGCATGGGAGGAGGAGCTGTCTCTTCGGTAGCAACAGGTGAATTTGGGGATGCAATCGAACTCAATGCTATTCAGCGCTCAAATCCCGAGATGCAAAAATGCGTCTATAATGCTATCAGGGCTATTGCAGAAAAAGAAGAAAACACCATTATATCAGTACACGACCACGGTGCCGGCGGACACCTTAATTGCCTGTCGGAGCTTGTGGAAGAGAGCGGAGGCACTATAGATATCAGCTGCCTCCCTATCGGTGATCCTACGCTTTCAGCAAAAGAAATTATAGGAAACGAATCCCAGGAGCGAATGGGACTGGTGATGAAAAGCGAAAATGTGGATGAGCTTCGCAGAATAGCAGAAAGAGAGCGGGCACCATTTTATAGAATAGGGAAAACCACGGGAGAACACAACTTCACCCTAAAAAATTTCCAGACAGGCGAGGTACCGATAGACCTTACAATTGAAGATATGCTCGGGACCACACCCGGAACAATAATGACAGACGACACTGTTACCCATACCTACAAAGGTGTGCCCTCACCAGCTGATTATAGTGCAGAAGAAATACTCAATTCGATAGAAAAGATACTTCAGATTGAGTCGGTTGCCTGCAAAGATTGGCTTACCAACAAAGTTGACCGTTCTGTTACCGGATTGATTGCCTGCCAACAAACTACAGGCGAAATCCAGCTTCCGCTAAATAACCTTGGAGTTACCGCTATAGGATATGATGATAATGAGGGAATTGCTACTTCCATAGGGCACGCACCTGCATCAGCTCTGATAGACTCCGCAGTAGGGTCCAGACTGGCTATTGCAGAGGCACTTACAAATATGGTGTGGACTCCGATAGATGATGGGATCAAGGGTGTCTCTCTGAGTGCCAACTGGATGTGGCCTTGCAAAAACGAAGGCGAAGATGAACGACTTTACAATGCCGTACGCGCCGCCTCCGACTTTGCCATAGCACTCGGTATCAACATTCCTACCGGGAAAGATTCACTCTCTATGACTCAAAAATATCCTGACGGCACACAAGTGCTCTCACCCGGTACCCTGATCATTTCCACCGTAGGAGAGGCAAAAGATATTCGCAAGACAGTCCACCCCAATCTTGTTCCAAAAAACAGTGATATTCTCTGGATACCCTTTACACACACCAAAGGCCATCCTCTGGGAGGCTCTGTCTATGCGCAAACCTTGGGTTATCTTGGCGATGAGACTCCTGATGTTGATGACGCCGAATATTTCGCTAAATGCTTCAATGCCATACAAGAGCTGGTGAGCGAAGGACACATTCTTGCAGGACATGACATTTCAGCCGGAGGCCTGATCACCACCCTGCTCGAATCCTGCTTCCCGAATACTACGGGAGGACTCGACATCGACCTGAGTTTCACCTCATCCGATGCTCTCTTCTGCGAGGCTCCGGGAGTTATAATTCAGACTGTTGGAGGAAATGCCATTTCACTCTTAAATCGTAAAGGAATCAACTTTTACGAGATTGGAGAATGGCAGGAGAAGCGCAAACTGACTCTTAGACTCTCATCTTGCACTCTTGATATCGATATAGATAGGATGCGCGATATCTGGTATAAGACCTCATATTTGTTCGACAAATTGCAATCAGGTGACCAGAAAGCTGCTGAAAGATATTCACAGTATAAACTCCAGCCTCTTACCTATCGCTTTCCCAATGGATTTTCAGGCAAGAAGCCTGAAGAACCGGCAAAGCGACCTATTGCAGCAATTATAAGGGAAAAAGGCTCTAATGGAGAGAGGGAGATGGCCTGGGCGCTCCATCTGGCAGGCTTCGATGTTAAGGATGTTCACACTACCGATCTAACCAGCGGACGAGAGACTCTGGATGATGTGCAGATGGTAGTCTTTGTTGGAGGGTTCTCTAATGCAGATACCCTTGGTTCGGCAAAAGGATGGGCCGGTACGCTGATGTATAACAAGAAGGCAAATGAGGCCATCGAGCGCTTCTATGCGCGTGATGACACCCTCAGCCTCGGTGTTTGTAATGGCTGTCAATTGATGGGAGAGCTCGGTTTCATCACGCTTTCCGATAGGAGTGCAGCACCAAAACTACGACACAATGCATCTAATAAGTTTGAGAGCGGATTTGTGGGTGTTACTATCCCCGAATCACCTTCCATCATGCTTAAATCCCTCCAGGGCTGTAAACTCGGAGTCTGGATAGCACATGGCGAGGGTAAATTTGAGTTTCCCAAACCAATTTCAGAGTATAATATCGCTCTTAAATATAACTATGACACCTATCCTGCCAATCCCAATGGCTCTCCCGAAGCAATTGCAGGAGTTTGTAGCAAAGATGGACGCCACCTGGCATTGATGCCTCATCCTGAGCGCTGTCTGCGACCCTGGAACTGGGCCTATTACCCTCGTGGACACCGCAAAGATGTGGTAACTCCATGGATAGAAATGTTTGTGAATGCCCGCAAATGGTGTGAGAGTAGTGAGTAGTGGGTAGTGGGTAGTGTGTAGTGTGTAGTATGTAGTATGTAGTGTTGCGGGTTGCGGGTTGCAGGGTGCGAGATACGGGGTACGGGTTGCGGGTTGCAGGGTGCGAGATACGGGGT
>JAAZMM010000113.1 GCA_012798805.1 Bacteroidales bacterium | reverse complement strand
CCTATTCCATGCATATACTTGTCTATCAAACTGGCAGCTCTCGGCATATATCTCGTCTCTTCAAGCAAGAAAATAAAGAAAAAGAGTATAAGTATATTAGGCAGAAATGCCAGTACCGCACCTATACCATTAATTATACCGTTTTGAAGAAAATCGAGAAGCCATCCATCTTGCATCCTTTGCCCGAGAAAGAATGAAAATTTTCCCATAAGAGCCTCAATCCATTGTTGAGGATAGGAACCGAGCTTAAAAGTGGAAAAGAACATCAGCCAGATGACGGCCAGAAAAATAAGAAGACCCCAAAATTTATGGGTCAATAATGGAAAGTCGCCGTCACCGTCACTTCCCATATTACGGATTCCTCCGGTATGGTCGTGCCCGCGATTAGCCATTTGTAAGTGCTTTTAATATCCCCTCAACATCGTATCCGCACTCTTGATGTAGCTGCGCAGGTGTGCCCTGACCGACAAATCTGTCAGGTATCCCAAGTCCCGTCACCTTACAGGGAATATTGCGGGAGGCCACAAACTCAGATACCGCGCTATAAAGACCTCCTTTTAACGCACCATCTTCGAGTGTTACTATGCGGTCAACTTTTGAACAGACATCAGCGAGGAGCTCCTCATCTATCGGCTTGAGAAATCTCATATCACAGTGCAATACACTAACTCCCCTCTCCCGTGCCGCCTTAACCGCAAGAGAACCATTATGTCCAATAGCTCCAATGCTCAATAAAGCAACATCGTTTCCCTCTTGTAGAATAACCCCGCGTCCGGGTTCAATCCTGCTAAAAGGCTCATCCTTCCAGGGAGTACCATTACCTGTACCACGCGGATACCTTATTATAATAGTATCATATTCCGGCAACGTAGCGGAATACATCATATTTCGAAGTTCGAGTTCATTTAGAGGGGCTGCAATCATCACATTGGGAATAGGCCTGAAACAGGAGAGATCAAAAGCACCATGATGAGTAGGTCCATCCTCTCCCACGACACCTGCCCTATCAAGACAGAGGATCACCTTCAGCTTCTGAAGTGCTACATCGTGTATGATATTGTCGTATGCGCGCTGAGCGAATGAAGAGTAGATATTACAGAAAGGCAACATGCCTGCCGCAGCCAGACCTGCTGAAAATGTAACCGCATGCTGCTCTGCAATCCCGACATCGAAAACGCGATCCGGCATCTCAGCCATCATAATGTTCATACTACATCCGGTTGCCATAGCGGGTGTAATGCCCACAATTTTTTCATTCACTCTTGCAAGATCGAGCAATGTATGCCCAAATACATCCTGAAATTTTGATGCTCCTTCTTTTCCCGAAACTCTAATACCAGTAACGGGATCAAACTGACCCGGTGCATGCCAAACAGTCTGATCCTCCTCGGCAGGCTTGTAACCTTTTCCCTTTTTTGTTATGACATGAAGGAGTTTAGGCCCCTCAATCTCTTTAAGACGACTTAGAATATTGACCATTTGACCAATATCGTTGCCATCCATAGGTCCAAAATATCTAAATCCCAGTGAGTCAAAAAGATTGCTCGTGCTGGTATTGCGCAGAATGCCTTTTTTAATGTATTTAGTGAAATTTTGAACGTGAGTACGAATCTTTCGGGCACCAAGGCGATCCCAGATCGTTTTCTTGATACGATTATATTTCCGGCTGGTAGTCACCTTCATAAGGTGGTTGTGCAGTGCGCCTATACTTTTATCTATCGAGATCTGGTTGTCATTAAGGATCACCAGCAGGTTTGTCTTCAGGGAGCCGGCATTGTTGAGCCCCTCAAAGGCAAGACCGCCGGTCATGGAACCGTCACCAATAACAGCTACAAAATTGTCTTCACTCCCCTGCATCTGAGCTCCTACAGCCAATCCAAGTGCTGCTGAAATGGATGTAGAGGAGTGGCCAGTACCGAATGCATCATATTCACTCTCCGTGCGCTTAGGGAAACCACTGATGCCACCAAACTTACGGTTGGTCTTAAAAGCCTCCCGCCTTCCGGTCAATATCTTGTGTGCGTAGGCCTGATGGCCCACATCCCAGACTATCTTATCGTTCGGGGTGTCAAACACCTTGTGCAATGCTACTGTGAGTTCGACTACTCCAAGACTGGCGCCAATATGGCCGGGATTTTCCGCACAGCAACTGATAATATACTCCCTCAGCTCTGAACATAACTGCTCCAGCTCGGCTTGCGACAACCCTTTAATGTCTGAAGGAAATTCTATTCTTTCAAGCAAAGTCACCTAATAAGTCCTATCTGATTATGGTTTGGTCTCTGTCAGGACCGATAGAAATGATTTTTATGGAAACACCT
>JAAZMM010000112.1 GCA_012798805.1 Bacteroidales bacterium | reverse complement strand
CCGGTGGTGTAAATGGTGATCTGCTGGTGGTGATCGAGGAAGAGGAGCATCCGGAGCTCAAACGTGAGGATAACGATCTGCTCTACAATCTCTATATTTCGGTGATTGATGCGATGCTCGGATGTGACGTGGAGGTGCCTTCGATAGATGGCAAACTCAGGATCAAGATTGAGCCCGGTACTCAGCCGGGTAAGATATTGCGTCTGAAAGGTAAAGGCGTTCCCGATATCAACCGCTATGGTACAGGGGATATGCTTGTATTTGTACAGGTATGGATTCCCAGGAAGCTTGATAAAAAGGATAAAGAAATACTGGAGAAATTCAGAGACTCGGATGCATTCAAGCCCGATCCCGACAAATACGACCGGCAATTTTTTGACAAAGTAAAGAGTTTCTTCAACAGATAGGATTATGCGCAGAATCTTCTCTCTCCTGCTGCTACTCTCTACTTTTGTGCTATTCGCACAGGAAATTCCATGCCCTCCACTCAAGGTACCGCAGTCTTTTGCGGGTTCTTATGGTGAGTTGAGGCGTGATCATTTCCATACCGGCCTTGACTGGCGTGTAGGTGGCGTAATAGGAGATACCATATATGCAATCAAATCGGGATATATTTCCCGTCTAAGCGTCTCTACAGGGGGGTATGGTAATGCCGTTTACATCAGCCATCCGGATGGTACTCTCTCTGTCTATGGCCATATGCACGATTTTGTGCCTGCCTATGCAGCGCTGGTGGAGGAGGAGCAGTATGCAACCGAGAGTTTTGAGGTTTCACTTCAATTTGAACAAGGACAACTGCCGGTCAAACAAGGAGAGGCTATCGGCAGAGTAGGGAATACCGGATTTTCCGTAGCACCGCATCTTCATATGGAGGTACGCGATCTCGTGACACAGACCCCGCTAAACTATTTGGCAAGGGGCTATTACAAGGTTGTTGATGACATCCCACCGGTTTTTCAACGACTCTTTTTATTTGGCTACTGTGATACGCTCGGTTTTCCTTTGAGATATCCCCTCCAAAGTTCCAATTATCCCCAATCCCTATCCGGCACTACTATAAGGCTTCCCCATAAGAGTTATCTCGGCATAGATGCAATCGATCGACAGAATGGGACTACCGGCAAGTTGGCAGTTACGGAGTATTTGGTGTTATTTGACAAGGATACGCTTTTTAGGTTTGAAATAGGGGAGATTCATCCCAGACAAGGACGTTATCTACCCGCAATGTGCGAATTGAGTGTTGGAGGTGCAGATGTAATTAAGACTCTGGTAGAGCCTAACAATCTTCTCTCAGAGTATATAGATGCTTCCGGTGATGGCTTGTTGGTACTCAATGATTATGAGGAGCACGACCTGACGTTGCGTGTAAGCGATGAGCATGCCAATAGCTCAACTCTTTCCTTTAAGGTCAGACGTGATGACTCTCTTCCGGGATCTCTCTCTGCAATATCCGAAGCTCTGGAGGAGGAAAAAGAGATTCAGCGTGTGCCGATGCTCTGGTATATGCCCCATGTTTTTAGAGATGAGGGTGTTTCTTATACTTTACCTGCCCTATCACTCTATGATTCGGGATGGTTTCCCTACGAAAAAGTGGCTGAGGCAGATTCATCCCTCAATATCCTCTCCCCGGTCTGGAGGCTCGGTGATCCATCGCTGCCCTTGCATCGTTCGGGAGAACTCTATCTGGAGTGTTCATTGCCCGATTCGCTCCATTCAAAGGCTTGTCTGGCCTATTTCCAGGATGGTATGCTCTCTTATGCCGGTGGAAGATGGGATGGCAGCGGAGTGCGTGGCAGAGTCGGCTTTGGAACATGGTGTGTGACAACTGACACCGTAGCTCCGATGATCTCGTTTTGGGAACGGAAAGGCAACATTCTCCGTGCAGGAGATCAGATATTTATCTACCTTAAAGATGATTTTTCCGGAATAAAGGACTATCGAGTAGAAATTGATGGTCAATGGCATCTTTCGATGTTAAAGCGAGGACGCATTACACTTCGTCTCGACCCTAAGCGCGTTTCCCGTGGCACTAAGCATACCATTGTCGTTAAAGCGGAGGATAATTGTGGAAATATTTCAACCCTTTCCAGAGAGTTTTATTACTAATCCTTGTTATATTCCGCAACTAAAAAACGGCCTTTTGAAAAAAGGGCCGTTTTTTAGTTTGAGTACATACTTGGTTAGAACTGTGCTTCCATTATCTCTTCCACTTCTATGTAGCTTCCATAGTAATCTTGAAACCTGTAAAAGAGGTGGAATGTTTCGTAGTCCCAATCATAGTAACTCTCTTTACCCGGAGT
>JAAZMM010000111.1 GCA_012798805.1 Bacteroidales bacterium | reverse complement strand
TCTTGACACGAACTCCCAGATTGGCAGCATAAGACTCCCCGAGCAACAACGCATTCAGGGGTTTTATCAGAAAAATGGAACCAATTAAGCCGCTTGCGGCAAATATCACAAACCACGGGAGTTTCTCCACTGAAACCCCACTGAAATCACCCATCCCCCAAAGTACGAACTGGTGCACTTTGTCTGCCGAAGCATAATAGTTGAGAATGGAAATTATCGAGGAGGCCAGATATCCCACCATTATACCGATGATAAGCAGCATGACGCTATTCCGGACCTTTCGGGAAAACCCTATTATGATTAGAAGTACGACAGTTGCGCCTATAAATGCGGCAAGTATGGTGCTGAGATAGGTAGTAAATGAGAAATAAATCATCGCAAGGGCTACGCCCAGATAGGCTCCGTCGCTGATACCCAGAATTGAAGGGCCGGCAAGAGGATTTTGAAAGAGGGTCTGTAGCATGAGGCCGCTCACTGCCAGCGAGGCTCCGGCAAAGAGAGCTGTGATGGCCTGGGGAAGTCTGGATTGGATCACAATTTGGGCCCAGGTCTCGCGACCTTCAAATGTGCCGCGAAGAATTTCCAATGCGGAGCGTAGAGGTATTCTGACTGCACCATATAGCAACCCGCCACAGAAAAGTATCAGCAGAACTATCCCAAGGCAAATATAGACGGTGATATATTTGTTCCTCTTTTTCATCTATTTCATCGGGACATAATACCTTGGAATATATCCGGAGGGTAAAAGTTCCGGATGGTAAATGAATATCAGATCTTCCAGCAGACGGTCGGGATGAAGTGTTATATCATCATAGTATCCGGTTCGTGTCGTGTGACAGATATAGATGTTTCTCTCTTTGAAGGGTCTGAAATTGGAATAAGGCATATATTCGTCTTTCAGGATTTCATAAGTGAATTCGTGATTGGTGTTATATTTAAAAAGCCACAAATCCACATCGTAAGCCTTGTCCAGAACAACTTCAAAAGGAAGATAAACATTATGGTTACCTTCTACCTCCCGGAAAACGTAATCGGCACCGGCATCCGCATGAATAGTACCAATATAGCTATCTCCTGCCGGAATTATCCAGGAAGCCCCATATTTTCTCTCAAGTAAGACACGGGGTCTATAGGTGGACTTTGCCGCCAACTCTTTGAGATTGTTGTAACGCTCACTTGTTGCGAAAAAAATGGAGTCCGCCCTTTCTCCCTCTCCAAAAAGAAGACCGTAGAAACGGCCCCATTCAGTTCGTCCCAATGGGTGCCTTTCCATATAGTCAGCCGCTTCCACTATCGGAATGCCGATTTTTTCAGCTGCACCGTAACCGCTGTTTTCAAAAGGTGAAGCAATGATCACTTCTGTGTTTAGGTCTATGATTTTTTCGGTATTAGGAGCTGTTGCAAGGCCGATATCTGCAATCCTGCCATCTGCTATTCTTTCGAGAATGAGGCTGTCAGTAACATATTGTACTTCACATATACCTTTGATGGCATCAATGCAGCCAAATTGAGCTACCATTGAGGAGTGGACAGTGGTGTAAAACACTGCTTTTTCGACAGGAGTCCTGATGATCTCTCCTTCGGGAAGAGAGTCAGGCAGGGGCTTGTCCCTTTCCACAAGAACATAACGTTTGAGCGTCTTGAGAGTGTCCCAGGGATTGCGGAGAGTAACCAATGTGCAGTCATCAAAACGGGCAATTTCAAAGCCTCTCGCATAATAGATGCTGTCGGCTTTGAAATTATCCGTTCCGGCTCCTACCCCGCTCCTGCTTTCACAGGAGCAGAGTAAAGCCAACAATATAAAAAAAACACAATCTATGAAGATCCGTTTGATCATCCTTATTTATCTTTTTTACCACCGGCTGTAACAGGACAAACGGTAATTGGATTGAGTCCGCCTGTGTTAAATGAATGGTAATGTTGTCCGAAAGCATCGAAGACATGCATGTCTCCGTCGGTTTTATAATCGGAAGTTCCTATATAAATGAGTTTGAGCAGTGTGTCAGCTGAAAGGGAGTAGGGATTTGCGACAGGTGTTCCGTCTGTTATCAGTTTACCGTAAATTTTCTTTTCGCTTGTATCGAAAATAAAATAATCGGCTATCAGGTTCCATTTTTCATCGTAGTACGAACTTACAAGATAGAGGGAATTACCGGGCCCTTGGGCAATAAATGAAGGTGTAATGCCTTCCAGTTCAAGTTTTTCTACCGAATCGTTGTTGGGATTGACTATCTGGAGACAGGAAGGTACATCTGCGTAGTTACCCATAGATACCACATATAGATTGCCTCTTGAGTCAGCTTCAAGATAGACAGGGTTTTCAGCTACCGTAACTTCACCCATAACGTCCATATTTACAGGATTTAGAATCGAGAGAGTATTGCCGTAGTTAGGGTAGTTCATGCCACCGGAATTGGCGACATAGAGTTTTTGACCGGCAATTTTAATCTGCTCAGGGTTGTCACCAACCTTTGTGATGGCGGATACTGTGAGGGAAGTGGTGTCAATTTTTCCCACATAACCCTCGTAGAAGGTAACATAGACATAGTCTTCCCAAGTGGTAAAGTAGCGGGGTGAAAGATTGGATGATGAGCCGTCAGCTTTAGTTCTGATCTCCTTGATTACTTTTCCTCCGAGGTCGGTTACGAAGATTACGCCGGAGTTGTAAACGG
>JAAZMM010000125.1 GCA_012798805.1 Bacteroidales bacterium | reverse complement strand
AGTCAATGGGAGTAATTCCACGACTGATAAGTGCCTCATTTGTCTTCGAAAAATGTTTGCATCCGAAAAATGCTCCCCTTGCCAATGGGGAGGGATGTGCAGCTTCAAATACAAAATGTTTGGAAGTATCAATCAAACTTTTTTTACTCCTGGCAAAATTGCCCCATAGCAGAAATACAAGATTTTCGCGCCTCTGTGAAAGGATGCGGATAACAGCATCGGTAAACTCCATCCAGCCTATTTTGCTATGAGAGGTAGCTTCGGAGGCCCTTACGGTAAGTACTGCATTAAGCAGGAAGACACCCTGACGAGCCCATCCTTCCAGCGAACCATCTTTTTGCAGTATGATGCCCAGATCGTTCTCTATCTCCTTATATATATTTGAGCAGGGAAGGAGGCGGCTGGACCCCATGTGGCACTGAAAAGGAGAGACCGTGAGCCTGTCCCGGTCCATGATAGGGATCCTGACCCAAAATCACCACCTTTACCTTATCTATGGGCGTGAGATCGAAAGCATTGAAAATCTTCGGCCCGGGGGGATATATTATCTTTCCCTGTCGCTTCTCGGCATAGAGAGTCTCTACAAGAGAGGCAAAATAGGGCTTTTTAAATTCTCCATCCAGAGCCTCTTTCCAGCTGCTTTCAATCTTTACATCCATAATTATTCTTCTGAAAAGACGTAGTCAATTACCTCGTCAATCGTTTTTACATATTTAAACTCGAGACCTTCAATGTATATATCTTTGATCTCCTTTATGTCTCTCTCATTTTCATAGGAGAGGACAATTGTCTTTACACCGGCCCTCTTTGCTGCAAGGATCTTCTCCTTTATGCCTCCTACAGGCAGCACTCTGCCTCTCAGAGTAATCTCTCCGGTCATAGCAATACCACTTCGGATGCTTTTGCCGCGAAGGGCGGAAGCAATAGCGGTAACCATCGTAATACCTGCGGATGGACCATCCTTGGGAATAGCACCTTCCGGCACGTGGATGTGGAAATCCTTTTTATAGAAACTCTTTCCATCAACTCCGGAAAGCTCCGGATGAGCCTTTAGATATTGGAGTGCTATCGTTGCCGATTCCTTCATTACATCTCCGAGATTTCCGGTGGTAGAGAGCACTCCCTTGCCTTCGCTAAGGCTACACTCTACGAAGAGGATATCACCGCCCATCTCGGTCCATGCCAGGCCGGTAACCACCCCGGGAGCTTCGTTGCCTTCCTGTATATTGGGGAAGTTGGTTGGCAGTCCGAGGTAATCCTTGATGTCTTCGCTGTCGAGTACCGGCTTAAGTTCCTCTTCGAGGGCTATCTTTTTGGCCGTGATACGTGCGATCTTAGCTATTTGCTTATCGAGGCCTCTTACACCCGATTCGCGAGTGTACCAATCTATAATGGTGTCTATTGCCTCTTTCGAGAGCTGCATATCTTCCTTTTTAAGGCCGTGAGCCTCAATTTGCTTGGGGATGAGATATCCTTCCGCAATGGAGACCTTCTCCTGCGCCAGGTAACCGGAAACATTGATTAGCTCCATCCTGTCACGGAGTGCGGGATGTATAGTGGTTACGTTATTCGCAGTGGTGATAAAGAGC
Source organism: Bacteroidales bacterium (assembly GCA_012798805.1). GTDB lineage: Bacteria > Bacteroidota > Bacteroidia > Bacteroidales > UBA932 > Cacconaster. Next base: position 1,633 of record JAAZMM010000125.1, on the reverse strand, counting down.
ACTTTGGAGAGGTCATAGTCGATATCGAGATAGTTGTCGTGGAATGCAGTATTCTGCTCGGGGTCGAGTACTTCGAGCAAAGCCGATGCGGGGTCGCCCCTGAAATTGTCGCCAACTTTGTCGATTTCGTCGAGCACTATGACGGGATTGCAGCTTCCGGCCCTTTTGATAGTCTGGATGATGCGGCCCGGCATTGCGCCTATATATGTTCTCCTGTGGCCCCTGATTTCTGATTCGTCGTGGAGTCCACCAAGGGAGATTCTTCCATACTTTCTGCCAAGTGCACGTGCCACGGATTTACCCAAGGAAGTTTTACCCACGCCCGGAGGCCCGTGGAGGCAGATAATGGGAGACTTCATATCACCCTTAAGCTTGAGTACGGCAAGGTATTCAATAATTCTTTCCTTAACTTTTTCAAGACCATAATGATCTTCATCGAGGATTTTCTGTGCATTTTTCATATCCAGATTATCCTCTGTGCCCTCATCCCATGGAAGATCCGTCAGAAATTCCACATAGGAAAATTGTATATTGAAGTCAGGAGAATTGGGATTGGTGTTTTCGAGTCTTTTAATCTCTTTTTCAAAGGCCTCGGCAGCATGCTGCGGCCATTTTTTCTTAGCTGCCTTTTCCCTCAATTCTGAAAAGTCCTGCTGTTCGGAGCCGATACCCAACTCTTGCTGGATCGTCTTAAGCTGGTTGCTCAGATAGTACTCTCTCTGCTGCTGATCAATCTCGCTTTTTACCTTTCTCTGTATATCGTCCTTGATTTTAAGAATCTCAATCTGGCGATTGAGCAGTTCCAGCAGTTTGAGAGCCCTCTCCTTGACAGATGCGAGGCGGAGCAGCTCTACCTTGTCCACAATGTTTTCAATTTCTATGCTTGAGGCGATAAAATTGATGAGGAACTCATATCCTTCGAGATTCTTGATGGCGAATCCCGCCTCTGAAGGGAGGTTTGGAGTAAGTCGTATAATCTGGAGAGCTGCATCCTTGATGCTGTCGGTTATGGCATCCATATCGCTGTCGTGTTTCGGGGGAACTATATCTTCAAGATATGTCACCTGCGCCATAAGATAGGGTGCAGTAATATCTATCCTGTCAACCCTAAATCTGCGCAAGCCCTGTACGATGGCGGTAATGGTCTTGTCGGGCATTTCAATGATTTTGATGATTTTGCCCAAAGTTCCCACTTCGAAGAGATCATCCGGCTGGGGATCTTCCACTTTCGCATCTATCTGTGTGACTACGCCAATCAGACGGTTGGATTTGTATGATTCATTAATCAGACGTATGGACTTCTCCCTGCCGATGGTAACAGGTATGACAGTCTCAGGGAAAAGAATGGCATTCCTGAGTGTCAATATCGGCAAGACCGGAGGCATCTCGCTCTCCTGGAGACTCTGTGCGCTGTCAATGTTCATAACGGGAATTATGTTCACACCAGGTGAGTTTGCGGAAAAAATGTTGTCAAATTTATCTTTCATGTGTCAAAATGTCAGTTTTAATGCTAGAATAAATCGTTTTCGCACCATTTCAGGTGTCACACTTATATAGGTCAATCATTATGCCAAACTGAAAAATATAAAAAAAACTCATTACTTTTTGATTATTAAAAAAATAACTTTAATTT
>JAAZMM010000110.1 GCA_012798805.1 Bacteroidales bacterium | reverse complement strand
CCCCAAAGAGCTGCTTCCACCATTCGCTAATGTAATGAAGTTTTGGATTAAATCCTACAAGGAGCTCAATTTTTTTTCCTTTTTCATAAAGTGCATTGCGCATGGCAGCATAACGCACTGCTGGGTTTTCCTTTGCAGGCTTACTGCAAATAAGCTGCATATCGGCCGCTCCCCTTACCATTTCCGAAATATCAAAGCCGGCCAGTGCTATAGGCAACAAGCCAACCGCTGTCAATACGGAAAAACGGCCTCCCACATCCTCCTCAATGACAAAAGTCTTATAACCTTCCTGGTTGGAGAGTACTCGTAGAGCTCCACGCTCCTTATCTGTAACCGCAATAATTCTTTTCCGTGCCTCATTGATGCCGTATGTTTCTTCAATATGACTCTTAATCAAACGGAATGCTATTGCCGGCTCGGTGGTAGTACCCGACTTGGAAATTACAACGCAAGCAACATTCCTGATTGAGACCACATCCATCAACTCGGCCATATATTCTTCGGAAAGATTTTGACCTGCAAAAATGATATTGAGGCCACGTGAAGAGCCCATCTGATGAAATGTATGCGAAAGCGCCTCGACAGCCGCTTTTGCACCAAGATATGATCCGCCAATACCGATGACAACCACCAGTTCAATCTCCATTTCGATCCATTCATCAACCACAGAGAGATAATCCTCAATTATTTCCGGTGTTATCTCAGAAGGGAGACGATTCCATCCAAGAAACTTATTTCCCGCGCCGGTACCGGAGTCAAGTATGGATAGAGCTTCGAGCGCTCGGTCGGTGAATTTCTCAAACTGCTGATCACTTACAAAGTTTGAACATCCTTTCAAGTCTAGGTTAATCATGATATTGTCACTTTTATATATTGTTTTACTGGAGAATTGAAGCAAGTTGATTCACTACATAATGAGGGCTTTTCTCTTCATAGAGGATCTGGTACATTGCAGTTACAATAGGTAACTCAACTTCGAGTCGGTTGGCAACCTCATACATACATCTGGTTGCATAGTAACCCTCTGCAACCATATTCATCTCAGTATGAGCCGAAACCACGGAATATCCTTTACCAATCATACCTCCGAAAGTGCGGTTACGGCTAAATTGCGAATAACAGGTAACCAGAAGATCTCCCAGATAGGCAGAACGTGAAGGAATACGCGTGGAATCAGGATGGGTCGAATTGAGAAAACGGACCATCTCGTTGTAGGCTCCTGTAACCAGTACGGAGATAAAGTTGTCACCGTAACCCAAAGAATGGCAAAGGCCCACAGCTACAGCATAAACATTCTTCATCGCGGCTGAATACTCTACACCATATATGTCCGTACTACAAACAACCTTTACATAGTGAGATGCAAAAGATTGGCTCACTTTACGGGAAACCTCAATAAATTTGCTGGCAAAGGTAAGGTAAGAGAGTTTTTCCATAGCTACCTCCTCAGCATGCGTAGGACCGCTCAAAACCACGATCCTGTCAAACGGTATCTCAAATTGGGTATTGAAATATTCCGCTACCGTCAAATGATCATCTGAAATAAATCCTTTTGTCGCAGAAATGACAAGTTTGTCCTGTAAGAGATCACGATCGAGATCCTTAATTTGTGCAAGGAAATAGGCTGAAGGAATACAGAAAATCACGGCATCCGAATTGAAAACCACCTCATTTATATCGTCGCTCATCTCCAACATCTCTCTCTTCAATGCTGCTGAACGAAGATAGAAACGGTTACGGCCATATTCCTTTATGAAATCTATATTATCCGAGTTTCGGATATACCAGTTGACCTTATTACCTGTATCCGATAATACTTTGACCAGTGCTGTTGACCAACTGCCGCTGCCTATGAGACCATACCTCAAATCTTTTCCAATCAAATCCGTATGCATTACAAATTACATTTTATGTAATTTACAAATGTACAGATATTTTTTCAGAAAATCAATATCAACGTGAGCCGAAAATCGTACTGCCGATACGCACAATTGTGGCACCCTCTTCAATAGCAATATTGTAATCCTGCGACATCCCCATAGAAAGGGTATCGAAAAGCGGAAACCGGGGTTGCAACTTATCAAAAGCAGACTTCAAAGTACGGAACTCTCCCCTAACCTGCTCCATATCATCAACAAAAGAGGCCATTCCCATCAAACCGCGGATACGCACATTGGGGTATTTGTCACGGAAAAGAGGCACCTGTTCAAGGGCTTCCTGCACAGGAAAGCCCTGTTTGGTCTCCTCCATGGCAATATGCAGCTGTATGAGGCAATCCACAATCTTATCGGCAAGAGCAGCCTGACGATCAATTCTGGCCAGAAGACGTTCGGTGTCCACCGAATGGATTAGCGTAGCGTATGGTAACACCATTTTTATCTTGTTGCTCTGTAAAGGACCTATGAAATGCCATTCTATATCATCAGGAAGCTCGGGGGCCTTAGCCGCCAACTCCTGTGGACGGCTTTCACCGAATGCACGTTGTCCCGCAGCATATGCCTGTAGAATAGCGGAAACAGGTTGAAACTTAGAGACCGCCACCAACTTTACGGTTGATGGCATTGTATCTAAAACATGCTTCAATCCTTCCTGAATAGTCATCTTTTACGTTTTTGCTGTTGTCTCATCTGCTCCTGCTGGATCTTGTAGGCCTCATCAAGACGCTGTCTGAACTTGGATTTCTTCTGGGGTTGCTTGCTGTTGGCCCTCTGCTGAATCTGGGCATAAAGCTTTT
>JAAZMM010000116.1 GCA_012798805.1 Bacteroidales bacterium | reverse complement strand
TCGCTCCTGGTTTTCTCCTTTTTTTCAAATTTAGAGACATCTATAGTGCCAAGGACGGTAATTCCGGGAAGTTTTCGTGTTGTGTGCTTTATATCAGCTGTTTTTTTCGGTTTGTCTTCTTTTGCCGGAGCCGTGCTCTTTTTAGCCGAAGCTTTTTTCTTCTTTTCGGGTTCAGCAGGGGTATCGGAAACTTTTTTCGGCTCTGCCTTTGGAGTTTCTATCTTTTCCTGCTTTGGTTTGGAACGTGTCTTAGGCTTCTTCTCGTCAAGTTCAATTCTTCCGACAACCTTTATCTTCGGAATCTCCGGTTTAATCACGGGGGCTTCCTCTACAGGTGCGGGATCGGGAGTCTTTTCTTGTATCTCCGGACTTGTTAAAACATTGGTTTTTATGATAACTTCTTCCACCGGTTCTTCTTCATGTTGCTCTTTTTGGTGCTCCATCTGGTTGATTGCCCTTGCTTTCCTTACAGCCTTCAATGAGTCAACCTTGATGGCCTGATCCCGTCTATATTCATTTGCAACGATATCATAGATATCTTGCGAAATCTTGGACGATATGGTCAGATCACCTCCGTATCCTTGTTTCTCAAGGAAATCTAGCAGAGTGCCTGTGGAAATGTTGAAGTCCGTCGCCACCTGTTTTATTCTGTATTGTTTCTTATCTGTCATATATTGTTGTTTCTCCCGATTTTAATCATTTAAATTAATCTTCAAATTCAGCTCTGAGGATCCTTTTCACCTCGATTGCAGTCTCCTCTTCGAGGTCGGCCCTCTTCATAATATCTTCCACTGAAAGAGCAAGAACACTCTTGGCAGTGTCACACCCGATTTTTTGCAGTTGCTCAATAATCCAGGTATCAATCTCATCGCTGAACTCTGTAAGCAATACATCTTCTTCAGGTTCGATACCGTCATCATCACGGTAAATTTCAAGCTTGTAGCCTACAAGTTCACCTGCAAGATTAATGTTGCTGCCTCCTTTACCTACTGCGAGAGAGACTTCCGAGGGTTTGAGAAAGACATTCACCTGTTTTGCCTCTTCGTCAAATGTCATAGAAGAGATTTTTACAGGGCTGAGCGCCCTGGTTATAAGCAAAGACTTATTATTGGTCCAGGGTATTACATCTATATTCTCGTTGCGTAATTCGCGGACTATGCTATGAATGCGGCTGCCTCTAACGCCCACACAGGCTCCAACGGGGTCAATGCGATCGTCATAAGACTCTACAGCCACTTTGGCTCTTTCGCCCGGTATTCTTACTATTTTCTTGATAGTTATCAGACCTTCGAAAATCTCTGCAACTTCCTGCTCGAAAAGTCTTGCAAGGAATTCGGTAGAGGTACGTGAAAGGATAATTATGGGAGTATTGCTGTTGTTGAACTTAACCTCTTTGATGATGGTCCTCACAGTATCACCTTTTCTGAAAAAATCACCGGGAATCTGCTCCTCTTTGGGAAGGATCAGATCGTTACCTTCATCATCCCTGAGAATAACTTCTCTCTTCCATACCTGATAGACCTCACCTACAAAAAGATCGCCGATCTTTGTGCTATACTTGTTGTAGAGGTTTGCTTTTTCAATATCCATAATACGTCCCGAAAGGCTCTGCCTGAGGTTAAGAATACCTCTGCGGCCGAAGTCGGAGAGTTTGATCTCTACTGAACACTCCTCACCCAGGTCATATTCGTCCATTTCATTGGCCTCCTCGAAGGAAATTTCAGTCATGGGATCTGTAACCTCTTCTACAACTTCCCTGTTCCAGAAAATTTGGAGGTCACCCTTGTCAATATTGATAATGATGTCGAAGTCACTATTTTCGCTATACATTTTTTTGAGCTGTGTAAGGAATACTTCCTCGAGCACGCCCATCATAGTGGCCCTGTCGATGTTTTTCTGATCTTTAAATTCAGCAAATGTGCTGGCTAGGTTTAAACCTTCCATTTTAATTATTAATAGTTGTTATTTTATCTTTTTTTATAATTTCCAAATCTTATAACGGGTTTTGCCGATTTTATCTGGTCAAAAGTATATGTTTCGGCAACTTCCCTTATTTCTTTCTTTTTCTGTCCTGCCACTTTTTCGGAGATTTTTCTCACAAATGTGATCTCTTTATCCGAAACGGCAACTAATATTCCTTTGAAATGACCTCCGGTTTTGAGTATGAGCTCAATCTCGGAATCAATTGCCTTCTGATACTGTCGGAGCACCTTAAAGGGGGTAGAAAGGCCCGCAGAACCCACTGTGAGCGAGAAATCTT
>JAAZMM010000109.1 GCA_012798805.1 Bacteroidales bacterium | reverse complement strand
TCGGCAAGACGCTCCCAAAGATCCACAATATTGCCCTGATATGCAAGGGAAACCGCTTCACGCGCAGCACTCGCTTCGAGAGCCCTATCTATTAAAAGATCGCAATCGGTAAATACCTCATCCACCCAACCCTGCTCATAACGCTTACTTACCGCTTTGGGATTGATTTCTGCCACTATTCCTACCACTCCTGCAATTACCGCCGCCTTTGGCTGTGCTCCCGACATTCCTCCAAGTCCGGAACTAACGAAAATCTTGCCTCTGATATCGTCACTGCCATTATTTCTCATCCTCGCTGCGTTGAGCACGGTAATGGTAGTACCATGTACAATACCTTGAGGTCCTATATACATAAAAGAGCCGGCCGTCATCTGTCCATATTGCGAGACCCCCAGCGCGTTGAATTTCTCCCAATGATCCTGTGAGGAGTAATTGGGGATCACCATGCCATTTGTAATCACCAGACGGGGTGCTTCTTTATGAGAAGGAAAAAGCCCCATCGGATGGCCGCTGTATAGCACAAGAGTCTGTTCGTCAGTCATCTGAGAGAGATACTGCATGGTGAGCAGATATTGTGCCCAGTTTTGAAAAGCAGCTCCATTGCCACCGTAAGTGATAAGCTCGTGCGGGTGCTGAGCTACCGCATAGTCAAGGTTATTGCTTAACATCAGCATAATTGCTGCCGCCTGGCGGGATTTATGGGGAAAATCATCAATCGAGCGCGCAGTTATACGATATTCGGGACGGAATCTGTACATATAGATGCGTCCATATTTCTCAAGCTCCTCTGCAAACTCCACCGAAAGCTCTTTGTGGTGCTCCTTCGGAAAATATCTGAGCGCATTTTTAAGAGCAAGAACTTTCTCTTCCCTCGTAAGTATCTCTTTGCGTTTTGGTGCATGACTGATGTCGTTGTCATATTTTGCGGGTGGAGGAAGCTGCGCAGGGATTCCCTGCACAATCAGCTCTTTAAATCGTTTTAATTCTTTATTATTCATGTAGTATCAATAATTTTTAGTATATTTAAGTATAGTTATATTTACAAAAGTACATTTTTTTATCCAATAATTTGTCAAACCAAAAAACTTGCATATATTTGTGCCCACAAAAAAAAGGAGGTGTTACACAGAATGATTATCGTACCCGTTAAGGAAGGTGAAAATATTGAAAGAGCATTAAAAAAATTCAAACGCAAATTTGAGAGGACAGGCACCTTACGCGAACTAAGGAGACGTAAGACTTTTGAAAAACCCTCTGTCAAGAGAAGAGCACAGAAGAATAAAGCTATCTATGTGCAAAAAATGCAGCAACTTGACGAATAATAACTTTGGATTTTTGCAAAAAAATCATAAATAAACCGTTTTCATAGCTTGGGGCTCCCCTTAATCAAGGGAGCCCTTTTTTTATAGTTAGGAGTTAGGAGTCTCTAGTATGTAGTTCGGAATAAGTTTTATCATCCCAAGAAATTCACAGCGAGTTGTAGTTGAGACATATTGTACTACACACTACACACTACACACTAAAAATTAAAGGGTTCGAAATCCGAACCCTTTAATTTTTAAAATCTTTGATTTAATATTTCCATCATCTTGATGGCTGCCGTCGCAATTGGAGTGCCCGGGCCGAAAATGGCAATAGCACCTGCTTTGTAGAGGGCATCATAATCCTGTGCTGGGATTACACCGCCCACAACTACGAGAATATCCTCGCGACCAAGCTTTGCAAGCTCGCTTACAATTTGCGGAACGAGTGTCTTGTGACCCGCTGCCAGAGAAGAAACGCCTACTATATGTACGTCATTCTCCACTGCCTGCTTGGCTGCCTCTTCGGGAGTCTGGAATAGAGGACCTACGTCCACGTCAAAACCACAATCGGCATAACCGGTAGATACTACCTTAGCACCACGGTCGTGACCATCCTGACCTAGTTTTGCAACCATAATACGAGGTTGGCGTCCCTCTTTCTTTGCGAACTCCGCAACCATTGCTTTAGCTTTTTCAAAATCAGAGTCATTCTTTACCTCTGATGAGTAAACACCTGTATTCATACGGATAACTGCTTTATATCTGCCTACTACTTTTTCACAAGCATCTGAGATCTCACCGAGTGTTGCACGTGCTTTAGCTGCCTCAACTGCAAGTGCGAGCAAGTTGCCGGTCTTGGTCTCAACAGCGTGTGTAATTGCTGCAAGAGCAGCCTCAACCTTAGCCTCATCCCTGTTGGCACGTAGCTCCTTGAGCCTTGCAATCTGTGACTCGCGAACCTTAGTGTTGTCAACGTCAAGTATCTCGATAGGATCTTCCTTATCAAGTCTGTATTGATTTACACCGATAATCTTTTCAATACCTGAGTCAATGCGAGCCTGTTTACGGGCAGCAGCTTCCTCGATGCGGAGCTTGGGAAGACCTGTCTCAATGGCTTTTGCCATACCGCCAAGTTTCTCAATCTCCTGGATGAGATCCCATGCCCTGAGTGCAATATCTTTAGTCAGGCTCTCAACAAAGTATGAACCTGCCCAGGGGTCAAGCGAGCGACAAACATCTGTCTCTTCCTGAATATAGATCTGGGTATTACGTGCAATACGTGCTGAGAAGTCTGTAGGAAGTGCAATCGCCTCGTCAAGAGCATTGGTGTGAAGCGACTGGGTATGGCCCAAAACAGCACCCATTGCCTCGATACAGGTCCTTGCAACGTTATTAAATGGATCCTGCTCAGTAAGGGACCAGCCTGAAGTTTGGCTATGGGTCCTCAGAGAGAGGGATTTAGGATTCTTAGGATTGAATTGGCTTACCAGTTTTGCCCAGAGCATACGGGCTGCACGCATCTTGGCTATCTCCATAAAGTGATTCATACCAATAGCCCAGAAGAATGAAAGACGGGGAGCAAATGCATCAACGTCTATCCCTGCCTTGATACCTGTGCGAAGGTACTCAAGACCGTCAGCCAAAGTATAAGCCATCTCAATATCGCTGGTAGCACCAGCCTCCTGCATATGATAACCGGAGATTGAGATGGAGTTGAACTTGGGCATATATTGGGAGGTAAATGCGAAAATGTCGCCTATTATCCTCATGGAAAACTCAGGTGGATAGATGTAGGTGTTTCGCACCATAAACTCCTTAAGAATATCGTTCTGGATAGTTCCGGCCATCTCCTCAAGCTTCACTCCCTGTTCAAGACCTGCTACAATATAGAAGGCCAAAATGGGGAGGACAGCACCATTCATCGTCATTGAGACTGACATCTTTCCCAGAGGGATCTGATCAAAAAGAACCTTCATATCCTCTACTGAGCAAATGCTAACACCGGCTTTACCCACATCACCCACAACTCTCGGGTGATCAGCGTCATATCCGCGGTGTGTTGCCAGGTCAAATGCCACGGAAAGGCCTCTCTGACCGGCGGCAAGATTGCGGCGGTAAAATGCGTTGGACTCTTCTGCCGTAGAGAATCCGGCATACTGACGAATTGTCCATGGCCTCATTACATACATTGTAGAGTAGGGTCCCCGGAGGTAAGGCGGAATGCCGGCTGCAAAATCAAGGTGCTCCATACCTTCAAGATCCTTTTCAGTATAGATCGATTTTACCTCTATACTTTCCGCAGTTAACCAGGAAGAGGAAGACTCTTTGGCACTGCAGGACTCTACGGGAGCTCCGGTAAACTTTATATCTTTAAAATTTGGTCTCATATCTTTCAATTTTTACAGTTCTTCGATACCAAGCATCTTCTGATACTCTTTCAAAGTCTCAAGAACATTGCTTCTTACATGGATAAAATTGTTAATTCCTGCTGCTGAGAGCTCCTCTCTGCAAGCGGGATCACCGGCAACTACCAGGATAGCCTTGTCGCCAAGCAGCTTCGCAATCTGAGGTACTGCCTCTGCATACTCATCATCAGATGAGCATGCAACCACAATCTCAGCTCCCGACTCAAGCGCAGCTTTTGCTCCCTCTTCTATTGTATCGAAACGGTTATTGTCAATAACCCTGATACCTGCAATAGCAAAGAAGTTGGATGAGAACTGAGCCCTTGCACGGCACATTGCGAGATTACCGAAAGTTAGCATAAATGCTTTAGGTTCTTTGCCGCTACGGTCAGTAGCAAGACGAAGAGCCTCGAATGCCTGAGCTCCACGGTAGGGTCTGAGAGGCTCTACCATCTTTTCACAGCTGTTGCAACTCTCTTCTACCTTCATACCCATGAGAGTAGGTATCTCTCTGGAAACGATCTCCTTTGTAATGTTGTCTTCCGCAACTTCGAGGAAGTTGGGAAATTGGTTGGTACCGAGAAGAGTCTGCCTACGGGTAGCAATATTTTTATCTTTCTTGTCGGAAACAGCTTTAATCTCTGACTGGATAAAGCCCTCTTTAAACTTTTTCACATAACCACCATCCTTCTCTACATCAGTAAAGAGTTTCCAGGCAGCTTCTGCGAGTGAGTTTGTGAGATTCTCCACATAATATGAACCTGCAGCAGGGTCAACAACTTTGTTGAAATATGACTCTTCTTTGAGGATGCTCTGTATATTGCGTGCAATCCTGGTGGAAAACTCACCGGGCACCTGATAAGCGAAGTCGAAAGGAACCACCTCCAGAAAATCGACACCTGCGAGAGCTGCGCTCATAGCCTCTGTAGTTGCACGGAGCATATTTACATAGGAATCATATACTGTCTGGTTCCACTCACCGGTATATGCAAAGATCTTCATCTTTTTCGCACAGTTGGAGTCAACTCCATAGGCCTCTACAACATTGGCCCAAAGCAGACGCGCTGCACGGAATTTTGCAATTTCCATAAAGTATGAGCTACCAACCGAAAAGACGAATAGCATCTTTTTGGCCACATCTTTCGCCGAAAGGCCGAGATCCGTCAACCGTGAAAGATACTCACTGCCTTCAGAGAGAGCGAATGCCAGTTCCTGGGTAGAGGAAGCACCTGCTCCATTGAAGGTAGTGGCATCAACTGCGATAACGCGAATATTTTTATATTCCTGTGTTGCTTTAACACATTCTGCAAGTTTAACAAAAGAGGAATCCTCACAGAAATAACCCTTTGTAGTGAGAGTCATTAAAGGATTGAAGTCAAACAAAACATTCACTGCATCCTTATCAACTCCAAGAGTATCAACATAAGCGAGGAAATTTGTGAGAGATTCGGTGTTTTTTAAAGAACTACCGCAGAATGAAACGGGAACGACAGTCAGGTCGATACCCTTAAGCAGGAGTGCGTAATCCTCTTTAGTCTGAACTTTCCCGGCATCAAGGTAAAACCCCAGAGATTCTGCACCTTTGGTTAAAAGAACCCTTGCTTCGGCATTGGCCTTGGCGAAATCACCGTCACAGGCACCTAACCCCTGATGAATATACCATTCATTGTCCTTTTTTGTCCCTCTGACAAAAGGAAAACAGCCGGGTTGGCCACCCATATGCTGCAAATCCTGCAGGTCTTCCAGACGGTAATAGGGACGTACTTTAAACCCTTCGTGTGTCTTCCATACGAGCCTCTTCTCGTAATCGGCACCCTTTAGGTCCCTGGTAATTACCTCTTCCCATTTCTCGGTAGAAACCGGAGGAAATTCAGTAAAAAATTTGTTATCCATAAATTATATTTTTTTTATTATATTGTTTTAATTATCAACTTTGAATATCCGACAAAAATAAGGTTTTATTCTTAATAAAGGTACAAAAAGTACTATATTTGCACTCATATTGTAAAATAGATGGAATATTTGATGGAACAAAAAGATAAATTGAACAATTACGTATATGACGATGAGAGCATCGTCACTCTCGAGGATCTGGAACATATAAGACTGAGGCCCGGAATGTACATTGGCCGCCTCGGAGATGGTACCGAGCCCAACGACGGAATGTATGTGCTAATGAAGGAGGTTATTGACAACTCGATTGACGAATTTGCCATGGGACATGGCAAACAAATCGATATGATGATCGAGGATAAGAAAATCCAGATAAGAGACTATGGTCGCGGAATCCCTTTTGGTTTTAGCGAAAAAGACAAAAACGTCAACCAGCTTGACGCAGCTGTTACCAAACTTCACACCGGAGCAAAATTTGATGACAAGACCTTCCAGAAATCGGTAGGTATGAATGGAGTGGGTCTTAAGGCCGTTAATGCTCTTTCCTCATATTTTACCGTACAATCTTTCCGCTCCGGCGAGACTCTTGCTCTTGCATATGAAAAAGGCATTTTGACCACTCCCGATTTTACTCCAAAAGCAACCACGGAGAAAAACGGCACACTGGTAACTTTCATACCTGATGACACCCTCTTTGAGCCCTATGAATATAATATGGAGTATATCGACACGATGCTCCGCAACTATTCATACCTCAATGTAGGTCTTAAGCTCAATTTCAACGGTACCGACTACAAATCGGAGAATGGTCTGCTCGATCTGCTCAATGACAATTTGGTCGAGGAGCCACTCTATCCCCCTATCCACCTCAAAAATGGAGATATTGAAGTAGTATTTACCCACGGAAATGATTATGGGGAGAACATCCACTCATTTGTCAACGGACAGAATACCACTCTCGGAGGCACACATCTTTCGGCATTCAAAGAGGCACTGACCAAAACTCTCAGGGAGTATTACAAAAAAGACTTCAATCCGGGTGATATCCGACAGTCGATAATAGGAGCTGTCAGCGTGCGTATTCAGGAGCCGGAATTTGAGGGACAGACAAAGGTACAGCTGGGCTCCAAATATATGTGGCAGAACAAACAGGATGGCACCCACGGTCCGACTATAACCAAGACGATGACCGACTTCCTGACAAATGAACTCGATAACTATCTCCACAAAAATCTAGATGTAGCGGATATTATCCTAAAAAAGATACAGGAGTCGGAACAGGAGCGTACAGCCATCTCGAGAGTGAGCAGGAAGGCCAGGGAGCGTCTCAAAAAAGCCAATATCCACAACAAAAAACTCAGAGACTGCCGTATTCACTATAATGACAAGAACTCCAGGGGAGAAATGCATCCTCTCGCAAAGGAAACCACCATATTTATTACTGAGGGAGACTCTGCGTCTGGCTCCATCACATCCAGCAGGGATGCAAATGTCCAGGCTGTGTTCAGCCTCAAGGGAAAACCCTTCAATTGTGCCAAGGCCTCTAAAAAAGATCTCTATGTGGATCGTAATGAAGAGCTATGCTTACTGCAGTCTGCCCTTGGCGTTGAAGAGGATATTGAAAACCTGCGCTACAATAATGTGGTAATAGCTACCGATGCCGACGTGGACGGAATGCATATTCGTCTGCTGCTACTGACATTTTTCCTCAAGTTCCACCCCGATCTCGTACGTATGGGCCACTTATATATACTAAGAACCCCTCTTTTCAGAGTATCGGATAAGAAAAACAACATCTATTGTTACAACTCTGCCGAAAAAGACAAAGCTGTGAGCAAACTGGGAAAAAATGCTGAAGTGACCCGTTTCAAAGGTCTGGGAGAGATTTCCCCCGAAGAATTTAAGGGCTTTATCGGACCTGAAATGCGTCTGGATGCAGTACGTCTGACAAAAGAGGAGAACATCAACGATATAATAGAGTTCTACATGGGCACCAATACACCCGTGAGACAGAAATTTATAAGAAATAATCTCCGTTCCGATATCAATAATACTCAGGAAGTTCTATAATGTGGCGCAAATTCTGTAAATTTCTTTTGAAAAGTCTGGGCTGGAAAGTTACCCACGACACTCCCGTACCTGTAGATAAATGCATAATATTGGGGGTGCCCCATACATCAATATGGGATTTCGCAATTGCCTATCTCTATTATATGTCAATTGGAGGAGAAGCAAAATGTATGATAAAAAAGGAGATGTTTTTCTGGCCGCTGGGTTGGTTGCTAAAAAAACTCCACGCTATCCCTATTGACCGCAACAGCGGGGCCTCAGTTGTTAAACAGATGATTGATATTTTCAATTCCCGCGAAAAATTTCACCTGGCACTGGCACCCGAAGGAACACGCAAGGCCGTAAAAAGATGGAAACTCGGATTTCATACAATTGCCAAGGCAACCGGCGTTCCGGTCTATCTCGGTTATTTTGACTGGGGGCGCAAAATTGTAGGATACGGAGAGCGTTTTGAGCTTTCGGATGACTCCATGGCTGATCTGCGTGAAATTCAGAAAATCTACAAGGCCATGGACCTTAAAGGATACCACGACGGATGCTTCGACTTTATGGATGGCATCTAGCGAACAAACACAATAATTCTGGAAATTATAGCAAGTCCGGCCACCACTGTGTAAAATATCGTGGCTCCCTTGTTGTTTGTTGGTGATGAGAGATATTCAAAAAGAATCAGGGATACCGGCACGAACAATACCACACCATATGGATCATGGTTGTCCGTAAGAAATAATGCACAAATCAGAGTAATCAGTACTGCAAAAATTATAATGCGAATTGCGGTATTGGAGTGAATTATCTTGTACCTATTTAAATGGCGCAGCAAATAAAATATCGAAATCAGAGTAAAGCTTATAATGACGAGGCAAGTAGCTATTTCCACAGCTGAAAAATCAAAATCATGTCTGCCAACGGCACTCATTGAAGTCCAAAAAGAGCCTCCCAATCCTTTAAAAAACTCATTTCCACCAACCACATAACATACAGCACAAACCATCACCAAAGGTGTAATCATCCCAAAAAACGAGGTAAAAATGTACTTTATCTTCTCCTCAGTAGCCCTAAGATTGATTAGTACAACCAGAGGAAAAATCCACACCAATGGTGGGAAGAAAATTACCGCAGCCCCATAAAGGAAAAAAGAGAGAAAGTTATCACTCAAATTCTGGGCGGAACTCCTGTATCGGGCAGAGAAGACCAATGCCCAAAGCAGCAGCAACGCCACTATATGGAGCGGAGAGAAAAAGATAACTCTCGGATTATTAACTGCCAGAAAGACATACAATACCGGCAACAGATAATTGATACCGGTAGTGAACATAAGATTGAAAGCATAGATGCTTACAGCAATAATAATCAAAAACGAGATTGAAAGAATGTAGGATAGAGTAGTAGCACCAAACAGTGCATCCAGGAACTCCAGATTGCCAAAAGGCAGTACCGCATCATAATTCATCGGTTTCGGAGCAGTAAAAAATGCACTCACATAGAGTGCTGCCGCTAAAAGCAGCAGCACTATTACCCTGCCATTTATTTTAGATGTACTCACTCCAGATTCCCCTTATTTGAGATCCAACAGGTCGCACCCAATATCACTACGGTAAAAGATACCCTCAAAGGAGATATTTGCAAGCCTTCTGTAGGAGGCCTTTCGTGCCTCATCCAAAGATGTAGCCAAAGATGTAACGGCAAGCACTCTCCCACCGGATGTCACCACATCGGCTCCGGAAACCTTAGTACCGGCATGAAATATCACCGTATCATCCTCCCCGGTATCGACATCGAGTCCCGAAATCGGAAATCCCTTACCATAACTGCCGGGATAACCACCTGATACAGCCATCACTGTTACTGAACTCATTGGCGACACCTCTATCTTCTCGGAGGAAAGTTCACCCTTTGCAGCGGCCTGAAGATGTTTTAGAAGGTCGCTATCTATTCGCCTCATAACCGACTCGCTCTCGGGATCTCCCATTCGGACATTATACTCTATTACATAGGGATCACCACCACAATTCATCAAACCTATAAATATGAAACCGCAGTACTTCATACCTTCACAGGCAATACCGCGTACCGTAGGCTTGACGATACGCTCCTCAACTTTTGACATGAAGAAATCATCAGCAAAAGGAACCGGAGAGACCGAACCCATACCCCCTGTATTAGGTCCCGTATCACCCTCTCCAACACGTTTGTAATCCTTTGCATGGGGAAGCATCAGATAATCCCTGCCATCAGTCAGCACAAAGACCGAAAGCTCAATGCCATCAAGATACTCCTCTATCAAGACTTTAGCGCCGGCACGGCCAAATCGGCCTCCAAACATGGAGGAGAGCTCTTGACGAGCCTCTTCTATGGATTGGCAAATAATTACACCCTTACCGGCCGCCAGGCCATCAGCCTTGAGCACGTAAGGAGGCTTAATCTGTTCCAAAAAAGCTGAAGCATCATCAAACTCAGTGGCATCAAAAGTCCTGTATGCAGCAGTAGGAATGGAATATTTGGCCATAAAAGACTTGGCAAAATCCTTGCTGCCTTCGAGCTGCGCCCCTTCCCGACCGGGACCAATAACCATCAGGGAAGGTATCCTCTCATGCAAAAAATCAGTAAGACCCTCTACCAGAGGATTTTCCGGGCCAACTATAAGCATATCTACCGAAAGGTCGGAAATATGGTTTGCGATAGAGTCAAAATCGGATAGGTTGCAATCCACATTTGTTGCAAAAGAGGCAGTACCGGGGTTGCCCGGCATACAGTAAAGATGCTTTAAAAGAGGACTGTCGGCTATTTTCCAGGCTATGGAACTTTCCCTTCCACCCGAACCCAATACGAGGACATTCATATTATTTGATACTAATTTTGACAAAGATAGGTATAAAAATTGCTATATTTGGGATTTGTATGGTAAAACTTTTACGATGAAACGTATAGGTATATTTACACTCTCACTTCTGTTGACAGTTATTTCCTGTGCCCCCAGGGCAGATATTCCTGTCAAAAAGATGGTAGAGATCTATTACGAGATTGCCATTCTCGATCAATTTGTTGATAACAATCCTGAAATGAGGACTCAGAGCGACTCAATGAAGGTTTATGCCCCTCTTCTGGACAAATATGGCTATACCGAAGAGGAGTTTCTCAATTCAATCCATTTCTACCTCAGGGATCCTGAAAATTTCCTACGGATCATCGAAGCGGTAAATCAAAAGCTTAGTGAACGCGAACAATACCTTTCCGATCTGCAACAAACAGAGGAAGGTGACGATAGACGAATGATGGATGAGGTGGTGGAATTTGACGAAAATGCACCAATTGACGACAGGAATATCATTCAGGGATATGAGAGAGGTATCCGTCAGGAAGATGAGAGATCGATCCGGGATAGCGAGGCTCCGGAGCCCTCCATTAGAGATACCTCAATTCAAGACACCTCTGCCCGGAAACTTCCGGAGACCAAAAAACGTCGTACTAAAACCCGTGAAAAGCGTCTGAGCAAAGAGGATCTTCTCGAAATCAGCAAGAAATTTAAGGAACAAGACAAGAAATGATCTATAAAGCCGACTATATTTTTCCAATTGAGGGAAAACCTATCAAAAATGGATATGTGGAGGTTGACAATGAGGGAACTATCCTCTCCTACGGTGCTGTGGATACTCTTGATACAACTAAAAAGGAAAAGGCAAAATATCTGGAAGGCATACTCCTTCCGGGGTTCACCAATGCCCACTGCCATGTTGAACTCTCTCATATGAAGGGGCTGTTCCGCCAAAACACAGGTATGGATGGATTCATTCAGCAGATCAATGCACTGCGCCTGACAGTCAGCCGTGAGGAACGGGTAGCAGCACTCTCGGAGCAAATGGAGCAGATGTATGCGGATGGTATTTCCGTAATGGCCGATATAAGCAACTGCGATGAGAGTTTTGAATGCAAAGCCTCCTCACCTATCTTCACCCGCACCTATATTGAGGTATTCGGCACGGAGCCTGAAGATGCACCTCAAATAGTTGCAGGGGCAGTTGAGCTGCAACAGAAGGCTAAAAGTATGGGGCTGGAAGCTGCACCTACCCCCCATTCTCCCTATACGATGAGTCCGCTGCTCAACCGCCTTTCAGCTGTAGAAGGGCTCAAATCGGGGTATCTCTCCTATCATAATCAGGAGAGCGACCAGGAGGAGGATATGATCAGATATGGTACAGGTGAGCTCGCAGAAGACTACAAGGCGCGCGGTTGCTCGATGCCACCTGTTACCGGTGAGTCGGCACTTAAATATTTTCTTGACAACCTCCGGAAAGAGTTAAAGGCTCCGATAGAGGGGCGGGTACTTCTGGTCCACAATACGGTTACCGACCAGGAGAGCATCGATGAAGCGCTAAAAGTGCTCAAGAGTCCATTTTGGGCAATCTGTCCGCTCTCTAATATATTTATACACAGAATGTTGCCTCCGCTTGACCTGCTGAGGGACAACAACCTCACCATCTGTGTCGGTACCGATAGTCTTTCAAGCAATCTCCAGCTCTCGATGGTAGAAGAGATTCGTTGTATTCAAGGGCGCTTTCCCCACATACCGCTGGAGGAGATCCTGAAATGGGCTACTCTCAACGGAGCTTGCGCAGTCGGTGCACAAGAGCGCTTTGGATCCTTTACGCCCGGCAAAAGACCCGGCATTGTACTTATTGACAATGTGGATTACGATGGGATGCTACTCACAAAAGAGAGCAGATCCCGAAGAATTTTATAATTAAGATCATGGCAATATATTTTGACAGTATAGTTTTCGGTCCGGTCAGGAGCAGGCGTTTGGGGAGTTCGCTCGGCGTGAACCTCCTTCCTCTCAAAGGCAAGGTTTGCTCGTTTGACTGTATCTACTGTGAATGCGGATGGAATTCCGAGGGACGCCAAGATACCAGGATTCCCTCATTGGAGCAAGTGCAAGAAGCACTTGAGAGAGGATTGCGCGAATGCCATCGTAACAACGCACCGATAGATTCCATCACATTTTCCGGCAACGGAGAGCCTACACTACATCCGGATTTTCCGGAAATTATCGATTATACTGTGGCACTTAGGGATGAGCTTTTCCCGGAAGCGGTTATTTCAGTGCTCTCAAATGCTACTATGCTGGGCAGGCCCGGAGTCAAAGAGGCACTACGCAAGGTAGAGAATCCCATTCTCAAACTGGATGGTGTGGATATGGATTATGTTAAGGTTCTCGACCGTCCTCAAAATCCCGATTACAACATTGAAGAGGTGATTTCACATCTGAAATGGTTTGAGGGGGATTTCATCCTGCAGACTATGTTTTTACGTGGAGTGGTGGATGGTGTGGAAATAGACTCAATGAGGAGTGATCTGCTGGAGGGATGGCAGAAAATGGCACTTGAGCTGCATCCGCGTGAAGTGATGCTCTACACCCTCGATCGAAAACCACCGCTTTCCACGCTTGAAAAGGTTTCAGTAGAGGAAATGGAGCGAGCCGCCGAGCCGCTGAAAAAAGCGGGAATAAAGATCCGCATAAGCGGATGAGGGTTGCGGGTTGCGGGGTGCGGGGTGTGGAGTGTGGAGCATGGAGTATGGAGTTCTGAGTATGGAGTGAGAAAAATTATAGGTAAAATAAATTCAAATAATACGGGCGTAGAAAATTTTTGTGTTTTCGGAGCCGTGTTATTTGAATATTAAGCATTGGAACTAAAAACTGAACAATATGAGAGTCGTAATACAAAGGGTTTCTTCTTCGAGTGTCACCATCGCCGGCAAGATAGTGGGAGAAATAGGCTACGGCATGATGGTGCTTGTAGGATTTGAAAATGCCGACACAAAAGAAGATATCGATTGGATGTGCCGTAAAATTGCAGCTCTGCGGATTTTTGATGATGAAAATGGAGTTATGAATCTCTCCGTGACCGACACCGGTGGCGAGGTGCTGGTAGTAAGCCAATTTACACTTTTTGCCTCGACAAAAAAAGGCAACCGTCCCTCCTATATCTTTGCAGCAAAGCCTGAAATAGCAATTCCTCTCTATGAAGAGTTTAAAAACACTCTCTCCGACTGCATTGGCAAGAGGGTTGAATGTGGCGAATTTGGAGCTGAAATGGAGGTTGCGCTGATCAATGACGGCCCTGTAACCATTATTATTGATAGCAAAAACAAATATTAGATATGAAAGAGATTTACAAGAACATTCTCGGGATGATCGACCTTACATCCCTTACAGTCACAGATACCCCAACATCGATTAAAGCTATGGTGGAGAAGGTAAACAACTTCAACAATATATTCCCGGACTATCCAATGCCGGCTTCGATATGTGTATATCCCAATTTTGCAGGAGTTGTTGCAGCTGCACGAAAAAGCAAGGAGATCCATGTAACAGTGGTAGGGGGCTGTTTCCCTGCATCGCAGAGTCCCCTGAAGGTCAAATTGCTGGAGTGTACCGAGGCGGTGACCGAGGGAGCGGATGAAGTGGATATCGTCCTTGCACTCAACTCCTTCCTCGATGGCCGTCCGAAGGAGGCCTCGAGGGAAATTTATGAGATAAATAAAGCTATAAAGGCAATAAATGCCGATGTCCATCTTAAGGTTATCCTCGAGACGGGGGCACTTAAAGATGCCCAAATGATAGAGGAGGCATCATTGCTTGCAATGGAAGCGGGAGCTGATTTCATCAAGACATCTACAGGAAAAATCTCCCCCTCAGCTACTCCTGAGGCAGCAGAGGTGATGTGTCAGGCCATTGCGAAGTATTACAAGAAGACGGGACGAAAAGTAGGATTCAAACCTGCCGGCGGCATTGCTACCCCCGAAGAGGCACTCATATATTACAATATCGTGCATGATACACTTGGCAGCAAGTGGCTAACTCCCAAACTTTTCCGCTTTGGAGCAAGCCGAATGGCAAACAATATCCTTTCAGCCCTTGAGGGGAAAGAAGTGAAGTATTTCTAAAGAGACTTGATGTTGTCGGCAATTTTGGCCACAAGTACTTCTCTGGCCTCTTTGCTGGCCCAACCGATATGAGGGGTAAGCAACAGCTTATCCCTCTTTTTCATTGTCAAATAGGGATGGTCTGCAGGTAGAGGCTCCCGCGTAAAGACATCTACGGCTGCTCCTGCTATAACTTCTTCATCCAGAGCTGCAGCCAGATCAGCCTCATTTATGATACCTCCGCGCCCCATATTGACTATATAACCCTTAGGGTTCATCACCTTCAATTCTTTGAGTGTAATCAGATCTTCAGTGCGTTCATTGAGCGGCGCATGTATGGATATTACATCACTCTCGGCAAGTAATTGTTCCAACTTTTTTGCCGGATATTTATCTGAATGTGCCTTTCCCGAAGTAGGAAAATAGAATACCTCCATACCGAATACTTCGGCAATCTGTGCCACCCTGGAGCCTATATTACCAAGGCCGATTATACCCAGACGTTTGCCTTTAAGTTCAAAAAATGGATTTGTAACATCGGTAAATGAGCCGGCTGCACTATAGTGACCACTTTTGACAACATTATCAAAATAGGGGGCCTTGCCTACCAGATTGAGAATGTGCATAAAGGTCACCTGGGCAACACTTTCGGTAGAATAGTTTACTGCATTACGCACAGGGATATCTTTTGATGCCGCATAAGCCAAATCCACATTATTCATACCGGTGGCAGCCACACAAATAAGTTTCAGGGCCGGATTGGAATCCATCTCACGCTTTCCTACCCAAACTTTATTTGTTATCACTACATCATATCCGCTGATGCGTTCAACAACCTCTTCCGGAGCTGTAGAGTGATATGTTGTCAATTCTCCAAGAGATGAGATCGGCTGAAGGGAAACATCATCACCTATAGTGGCTGAATCAAGAAAAACAATTTTCAGTTTCTGCATATCCTCAAGTTTTTGTTATATTACAAAAATAACAAATTATTATTGTTAACTTTGTATGTTTTGAAAATAAATAGAACGACGTGAGAACAAAGAAATTTTATACCGGTAAGACTGCACTTGTTACAGGTGCCGGATCCGGCATCGGAGAAGCCATTTCCTGTAATCTGGCTAAAAACGGTGCTAATGTAATTGTAACCGGCCTGGGTATGGACCAGCTGGAGAGAGTTTGCGAAATATGCCGCAGTTATGGTGTGAAGGCATGGCCTTTCGAATTCGACCTCGAAAAGAGGGAGACCATTGATGACCTGGTTTCATTTATGGAAAAAGAGGCTCTTACACCTGAAGTCATAATATTCAATGCTGGTGTTTCCCAAAGGGCACTTGCACTTGATACCGATTTCTCCGTGGACCTCAAGCTCATGAATATCAACTATCTTGGTTCGGTCTATATGACAAAAAAACTTGCTCCTATGTTGAAGGCCGCCAAATGCACGCACATCGGTGTCAACACCTCGATCTCAGGACTCTTCGGATTTCCCCTTAGGTCAGCCTATTGTGCCTCCAAAAGAGCCCTGTTCGGCTTTTTCGAGTCGCTCGACCTTGAGAACGACAACATAAAAGTGACATTCATCATTCCCGGACGTGTAAATACCCAAATCAGCAAAAGCGCGATATTGGCAGATGGCTCCCGTTACGCCAAAATGGATCAGGGCCAGGCCAACGGAATGGATGTCGATCTTTGCGGAAAAGCAGCAGTAAGGGCAGTTGCCAAAGGAAAACACAGAAAGCTCATCGGACGAATTGAATTGCTGATGTGCTACATTTATAAATATACACCGTGGCTCTACTGGAGACTAGCCAAAAAAGTCTCCGCCACCTGATCCCATTTACAGATATGAAAGAGAGAATCAAAGTTATTAGCGCCATCCAGCAGATAGGCATCGGAGTACCTGACGCACAAGCTGCCTGGAAATGGTATATCGAACAATTTGGAATTGATATAAGAGTACTTGCCTCAGAAGGAGTAGCTGACAGGATGTTACCCTACACAGGCGGCAAGCCCCAGCCAAGATTTGCAATTCTGGCTCTCAACCACCGCGGAGGTGGAGGATTTGAAGTATGGGAACCGCGTGGCAGAGAGCTCAACTGGCCTGCCTCTACCCCGCTTTTGGGGGATACCGGTATCTTTATTTGCAAAGTAAAATGTCCCGATGTACAACTTGCATATGATACCTATAAATCCAGAGGCCTTGATCTGCTTGGCGAACCCTGTAAGTCATTTGCCGGACTGGATCACTTCTATTTGAAAGACCCATGGGGCAATATCTTCGAAATAGAGGAAGATTACTTTGAATTCACAAAAGTTAAAGGTGCCATCACAGGAGGCTCAAATGGAGTTGTACTGGGAGTTTCGGATATGGAGAAGTCCATAGAGTTTTACGGAAAACTACTCGGTTACGACCGTAAGGTTGCCGATGCCGAAGGCGTTTTTGAAGATATCAAAGGAGTCCCCGGTGCTGAACAGAAGCTACGGCGTGTAATGTTGGAGCGCTCCCAGCCACTTCAGGGTCCTTTCAGTGCGGTACTCGGCACTTCTCATCTCGAACTGGTACAATCACTCGACCGCAAACCTGTCAAACTCTACCAGGACCGTTTCTGGGGCGACCCCGGATATATCCATCTCTGCTTTGACGTACGCAATATGGAGGCCATCCGCAAAGATTGCGAAGCGGCAGGACACCCATTTGTTTGCGACAGCGGGTCAGACTTCGGTATGGGTGAAGCCAATGGGCATTTTACCTATATAGAGGATCCCGACGGCACACTGATTGAGTTTGTAGAGACCTACAAGGTGCCTATTCACAAAAAACTAGGCATCTACCTCAATCTTGCCGGCAAAGATGATCGAAAGCCACTGCCCAGAATCATCACCAAAGCATTCAGATTTCTCAGGGTAAAGCCCGAAAAATAGACTACTGCAATAATAGAAGGTCAGCGACCACAAATATCATAAAAACAACTGATGCAATGCCGTTTGATGTAAAAAAAGCGGCATTTAATCTTTTCAGATTTGTGGGAGATATTATCGCGTGCTGGTAAACCAGCAGCGCAAGAAATATGATTGCACCTATGATATAGAGCCAACTACCCGAAATTAACCATCCGAAAAGCGGAATTAAAATAAAGAGCAGCAGATGTCCCAGCAGAGATATGCGCATTGCTTTTACGCGCCCATACTTCTGTGGTATCGAATGAAGACCCTGCCGGCGATCTATCTCTTCATCGGAAAGAGAATAGAGAATATCAAAATGTGCAGACCATAGAAAAACAGAGAATGACAACACCAGGATTGCCGGTGTAAAATAGCCTGTCAGAGCTATAAAAGCTGCCGATGGAGCAATTGCAAGGGCGAGTCCGAGCACGTAATGGCAAAGCCAGGTATAGCGTTTCATATAACTATAGCCCAGAAGCACGACCAGAGCCGGAAAAGCCAATATGAAACAGAGCATATTGATGCTCAAAGCGGTCAATAGGAAGAGTACAATATTGACTATCACAAACACTAAGGCTTGACGCGGTGACATTTTTCCGGAGGGAAGCTCCCTGAAAAGTGTTCTGGGATTATTTGCATCAATATCCCTATCGGCATAACGATTGAACCCCATTGCGCTGTTGCGCGCAAAAAACATACATCCCACTATCTTTAAAAGAGATAGCCATTCAAAGTTTACTCCCGGTTCCTGAAGGGCAAGCACAAATCCTATAATTGCAAAAGGGAGCGCAAAAATGGTATGCGCAAATTTTACCAAAGAAAAATAGTGGCCGACCTTCTTGAAAAAACCAGACATGTTTCTATCTTAAAACAGCACCGAATTTGGTCTGGAAGGCCTTGTAGAGCCTGTCAATAGCTTTTTCCACATCTGCATCGGTAAGAGTCTGGTCCGGATGCTGAAGAGTGAAGCTCAATGCATATTGCTTCTTGTCGGAAGGGATCTTATCACCACGATAAACATCAAACAGGGTCACCTGACGAAGCAGAGCCTTCTCAGTCTGGAAAGCACATTTGCGAAGTTCGGCAAAGGTTACACTCTCATCAAGCAGCAGGGCAAGATCTCTGCGAACCTCCGGATATTTAGGAAGCTCCTTATATCTCACCTTATTGCGTTTTAGCAACTCCATTATGGCCTCCCATCTTATTTCAGCAACAAAAACGGGCTGTTTGATACCATATTGACGTGCCAAAGCGGGCTGAATAAGACCCAAAACTGCCACTTGTTTGCTCTGAAGCTTATATTCAAGCCCTTCACTGAAGAGATCCGAAGGAGCAGCATCTGTCTGGAGATCATAAATGTTGCAACCAAGCCTCTTAAGAAGCAACTCAAAATAACCCTTGAGGGCAAAATAGTGACCGCGACCGGTTTCGTTACGCCAGGATTTAGCACCCTGCCCGGTGATAGCCATTGAGAGACGCATCTCCTCTCTATATGACTTCAGATTTGCAGCAGGATCTTCTTCATTTGCTTTCGGAAAATAGGAATAGACATTGCCTATCTCGAATATCTTCAAATCTCCACTCTGTCGGTTGAGATTATATTCCACAACCTCAAGAGCATTGAGAATCAAAGTCTGCCGCATACAATCGAGATCCTGGCTCAAAGGATTGAGCAATCTTACAAGCTTCTCAGCAGGATAAGTCTTGAGTTTTTTGTAATACCCACTCTTTGTAAGTGAGTTGTTCATTGTCTCCACAAAACCATTGTTGGCAAGGAAATCCGATATACGGGAGCGAATATTTTCAGGATCGGGGCTGGGTGTCCTGTTGATACCGACCTTCATATTTAGAGGCAATTCAACATTGTTGTAACCATAGATACGGAGTATCTCTTCAACCACATCACATTCTCTGGTGACATCCACCCTATATGATGGAACATCTACAAGGCATCCCTCCTCGCTCTCATTTCTGATATAGAAATCGAGTGAAACCAAAATATCCTTGATTACCTGACTCTCTATTCTTTTACCAATAAGGGCTTCAATGCGGTCATAATTGAGCTCAACCTGCACTTCACGAAATTTTTCCGGATAGGACTCCTGAATTTCTCCCACAATATGTCCGCCGGCAACCTCCATGATGAGCATTGCAGCACGTTTTGCAGCATACATCGTGTTTAGAGGATCAACTCCACGCTCATATCTGAATGAAGCATCAGTCTTAAGACCATGTCTCTTTGAGCTCTTACGAATAGTGGTAGGATTGAAATATGCACTCTCCAGAAATATTTCGGTAGTTGACTCCGTTACTCCCGAATCGGCTCCTCCAAATACTCCGGCAATACACATCGGCTTCCGTGCATTGCAGATGACAAGGTCTTCGGATGAAAGAGTCCTCTCTACTCCATCCAGAGTTATGAATTTACAGTCAGGTGTGCTACGGCGTACTACTACTTCCCTTCCCTCTATTTTAGCTGCATCAAACACATGCAGCGGATGTCCATTCTCGTTGAGAAGGAAGTTGGTAATGTCCACAATATTGTTGATCGGACGCTGACCAATCATCATCAGACGCTCCTTAAGCCAATCTGGAGAAGGTCCTACTTTAACGCCACTTATAGTGATGCCTATATATCTGGGAGCAAGGTCAGTCGCCTCAACCCTGATGGGAATGGCCTCTCCCTTGCCTTCGCTGAAGCCCTCTACCGAAGGCAGTGCAAACTCAACCGGCATATTATTATGCTTGCAATATGCATAGAGGTCACGCGCTACTCCAATATGGGATGCTCCATCAATACGATTGGGCGTGAGACCGATCTCAAAGACTGTGTCGCTCTTGAGCTGAAGATAATCCCTGGCCGGAGTGCCCACTACAGCGTCAGGCTCCAGGACCATTATGCCTTGGTGATCAGTGCCTATACCCAGTTCATCTTCGGCACAGATCATTCCGAAGCTATCTACTCCACGAATTTTAGATTTTTTAATTTTGAAGCCGCTGCCCTCTTCGTTTGGGAGCGTCGTTCCGATAGTTGCCAGGAGCACCTTCTGCCCTGCCGCAACATTGGGAGCACCACAAACCACCTGAAGTAGTTCAGGGGTACCGGTATTGAGTTTGGTCACATGCAAATGGTCCGAATCGGGGTGGTCCGTGCACTCAACCACCTCGGCCACGATAACTCCGGCGAGTCCGCCCGGAATTTGTTCCACCTGCCTCATCTGTTCCACTTCCAGGCCTGTGGATGTCAATATCTTTTCAACTTCTGAAGGCTGAAGATCAAATTTCAGATAATCTTTAAGCCAATTATAGGAAACTGTCATATATCGTATGTTTTTTCTCTACTTGAACAGGGATTCAACGAACTCTTTCTTGTCGAAGAGCTTAAGATCTTCAATCTTCTCGCCTACCCCGATAAATTTGATGGGAATCTGGAATTGGTCGCTGATCCCTATTACCACACCGCCTTTTGCCGTTCCATCCAGTTTGGTAACTGCGAGTGCGGTTACTTCTGTCGCTTTAACAAATTCTCTTGCCTGTAAAAACCCATTCTGGCCGGTAGAACCATCAATTATGAGCAGCACTTCATGGGGTGCATCAGGCACAACCTTACTCATCACCTTGCGGATTTTGGTAAGTTCGTTCATCAGGTTGATTTTATTGTGCAGACGACCGGCCGTATCGATGATTACCACATCGGCCTCCTTAGCTACAGCAGATGTTACCGTATCAAATGCCACAGAAGCAGGATCTGCACCCATTTCTTGCTTAACAATATCGACTCCGGCACGTTCGCTCCAGATCACAAGCTGATCCACGGCGGCAGCTCTGAAGGTATCGGCAGCTCCAAGAATCACCTTTTTGCCCTCATTTTTGAGTTGAGCGGCAAGCTTGCCGATAGTGGTAGTCTTGCCGACTCCATTGACTCCCACCACCATCATGACATAGGGTTTTTTAGAGAAGTCAAAAGGCTCTACCTGCGATCCTGAGGCGACATCGAGCAGCGCCTCAATCTCTTCACAGAGAATCTGATTGAGTTCGGATGTATTCAGGTATTTGTCTCTGGCCACCCGGGCCTCAAGACGCTCGATAATCTTCTGTGTAGTGTCAACTCCGACATCGGATGTGATGAGTGCCTCCTCGATTGAGTCAAGCACATCATCATCGACAATGCTTTTGCCGGCTATGGCATAGGTAATTTTACTGAATATAGAGGTCTTGGTCTTCTTCAACCCCTCTTCAAGAGCCAAATCTTTCTGCTCAACTTCCTCCTGTGAAGCTTTCTTTTTGCCGAATATTCCAAAAATTGCCATTTTTCATTATTTATTTTGTTAACCGGTAAAGGTAAGCATTTATTCCAGACCATTTCCCCATCGGGCAAAAAAAGATCATTTAGGCATCGTTGCTCCCACCATTTCTTCAAGTTTCTCAATATCCATCGAACAGCGTATCCAGAGAAAGCTCGCTTTTGGAAAATGTGTAAGAATCGCCATACCAAGCACTTTCTCGCTCTCTATCAATGCATAAGAATCAACTTTAACCTCTTCATCAGAGGCCGGTTCTTTCTGTTGTACCATCATATAACCAGTCGCCTCAAGAGCTTCAGATAGCTGCACAACCACTTTTGAAGCAATCTGCTTCGGCTCATCCTGAAAATCAGTAATGACGATCTCTTCGATATTCATTGCCTTAAATGCCTTTCTGGTCTGACGATCAATTTTCATAAGAGGCATCATCATTCTGAAAAGTGACCCTTTCATCCTTACCGATTCAATCTCATACTGCGACTCCATACTGAGCAGGATCGAATCAATCTTCCCCTCATTGGCACCTATCGCCCCAAAGGAAATAATTATTAAAAGTACTGTCAACACTATTTTCTTCATAGACCTAGATATTTTTTACTTAGGCGAAGTTTAAAAGCATTGTGTGGAGGGTATTTGAGTTTAAGTTCCTTGCGCGGATGCTTGACTAGGATACTCTTGTAGTGGGAAAAGGTTTCAAAGCTCTTATCTCCATGGTATGCTCCCATACCACTTTGACCGACTCCACCGAAGGGCATCGAGGGCTCAGTCAAATGCATTATGGTATCATTTACACACCCGCCACCAAAGTGACACTCTCTCATCATCATAGCTGCATGCCTCTTACCGAAAAAATAGAAAGCAAGAGGCTTTTCAAGACTCTTGATGTTGCGCACCAGTGCAAATATATCGTCGAATGCCAATACGGGCAATACCGGGCCAAATATCTCCTCTTGCATTATGGGACTCTTTTCAGTAACCATATCTATAATTGTGGGCTCCATTCTACGCTCCTGCACCTTACCGCCCCAGAGGATCCTTGTATTCTCCAAAGCGCTTTGCAATCGCTCAACGGCCTTTGCATTTACCACGAAGGTAAAATCCTCCCGCAGAGTGTACTCTCCACCGGTTTTGTGATAGTAAAACTCTTTGATATAGCCAATCATTTTTGACACGAGCTCATCCTTAAGACTCCTCTCCACATAAACGTGATCGGGTGCGACACAAGTTTGACCTGCATTTAAATACTTGCCCCAAACTATCCTGCGGGCAGCAGCATCAATATCGGCATCACTGTCCACTATACAAGGTGACTTGCCCCCGAGTTCAAGAGTCATAGGAGTCAAACGACCATCCTGAGCCTGTCGCAACTGTAATTTACGTGCAACTGCCGGCGATCCGGTATAGAAGATATAGTCAAATCTACCTCCGAAGAGCGCTTCTCTCTCTTCTGGTGAGCTCCAGGTAACATAAATGTAGTCTTCGGGAAAGTACTGCATCAATATTTGATGGAGAAGCTCCGAGATAGCGGGAGTATTGGTGGAGAGCTTAAGCACCACAGTATTGCCTGCAGCCATAGCAGCCGCAAGGGGAACGATGGAGAGATGGAAGGGATAATTCCATGGGGCCACCACCAAAGCAACACCGTAGGGTTCCGGCACAATGTATCCTTTTGATGGCCGGTTGATAATGGAGGTTTTGACCCTCTTCGGCTTCATCAGTTTCTTGAGTCGCCTAATAAGATGGTTCAGCTCGATGAGAGCATAGCCTATCTCCGTTGAAATAACATCAAATGCAGATTTATTGTAATCCTTGAGAAATGCATCAAGGATCTCCGGTTCATATTTTCGAATAATCTCCCTGAGTCTTTTGAGCTGATTGATTCGAAAATCATAACCCAAAGTGGCTCCGGTTTTAAAATAATTACGTTGTAACTCTATAATCCTGTCCATACTGCAAATTTAACTGTTTTTTGTAGAAAGAGGGTGCGTTTAGAGCAAAATGATTGAGCCGGATGATTTGACAAACTTAAATGTCGTCAAATCATCCGGCATCAAACGTGGTATAAGATCAGAGACGTACCTGACGTCCCATCATCCATTATTCATACTCTGCAAGAACACCCTTTACCATGGAAGGAGTAAGACGGCCATAAACCTTCTCTCCTATCATAAGCACGGGAGCCAGTCCGCAAGCACCAACGCAACGCAGACAATCGAGGGAGAATTTTCCATCTTCGGTCACACCGCCGACTTCAATTCCAAGCTCTTTCTTTAGTTCATCCAGAACATCTTCGGCTCCGCGCACATAGCAAGCCGTTCCCATACAAAGCGACACGGCATATTTGCCCTTGGGCTTCATAGTAAAGAATGAGTAGAAGCTCACAACACCATAAACCCTGGTTACTGGGATCCCGAGATTGCGGGCTATAACCCTCTGGATCTCTTCGGGAAGGTATCCGAAGACATTTTGTGTCTTGTGCAGAACATTAATCAACTCACCCGGATTGTTGTCAAATGAGTCGCATATCTCTTTAATCTGCCTGATATGGCTATCATGTAATTCGATTTTCATATCTCTATCCTATATTTTATGGTGTTTGTCAAAATAGTGTGTATGGAGCAAATGGTGTGCAAGTTCGCTCATCGGCTCACCAAGGAATTCCTCATAGAGCTTGGTGATGTAAGGGTTCTCGTGAGACTTACGCAAGGGTTTGTCGGCATCCTCTTTATAGAGTGATTCTGCTCTGGCCTTAAGTACTGATGAGTCACCCAGGTGATAGGGCTGTCCGGCTCCACCGATACAGCCTCCGGGGCATGCCATCACCTCAATTGCGTGGAAATTTAATTCTCCACTACGGACACCATCCATTACCTTACGGGCATTGCCCAACTGGTGTGCGATGCAGACATTAACCGTAGTACCGTTGAAATCAACACTTGCCGTACGGATACCCTCAAAACCGCGGAGCTCCTTGAAATCGAGACGCTCAAGTGTCTTGCCGGTAAATACCTCATAAGCAGTACGTACGGCAGCCTCCATAACACCTCCGGTAGCACCGAAGATCACAGCCGCACCGGTAGATTCGCCCAGAGGATGATCAAAATCCTCATCCGGTAACGAAACAAAATCGATATTGGCCATCTTAATCATGGAAGCCAGCTCTACGGTAGAAATGGAGATATCCACATCGGGATTGCCATCCACCGAGAATTCCTTTCTGGTACACTCATATTTCTTGGCAATGCAAGGCATTACCGATACTACAACGAGATCCTCCCTCTTGACACCCATTTTCTTGGCCAAATAGTTCTTGGCTACCGCTCCAAACATCTGCTGAGGCGATTTGGCAGTAGAGGGCTGATCCAGCATATCGGAGTAATTCTGTTCAAAGAAATTAATCCATGCAGGACAGCATGAGGTAAGTAACGGAAGTTTAACCGAAGTGTCACCCCCAAGGAAGGCTCCAATACGTCCGAGAAGCTCTGTTCCCTCCTCCATAATGGTAAGGTCAGCAGCAAAATCGGTATCGAACACCTTGTCAAATCCAAGTCTGCGTAATGCAGCAGCCATCTTACCGGTAACACTTGTACCGGGCTTGATACCGAACTCCTCTCCCAGAGCAGCACGAACGGCAGGCGCCGTCTGTACCACAACGGTCTTGGTAGGATCGGCCAAAGCCTTGAAGACTCTTCCTGTATCATCGGTCCTGGTCAAAGCTCCGGTAGGACAAACAGCAACGCACTGTCCACAGAATACACAGGAGGAATCCGCAAGGTCCTGTTCGAAAGCAGGGGCTACAACCGAGATAAAGCCACGATTGATGGTTCCCAGAGCACCTACAGTCTGTACATCGTTACACATGGTCTCACAACGGCGGCATAGAATACACTTGTCCATATCTCTCTGCAAAGAGAGTGAGTGATCCTTACGATAGGTGGACATCGCAGCGTTTTCTACCATGGGTATCTCTCTTATACCAAGTGTTGCAGCAAGTGTCTGCAACTCGCATTTATTGTTTGAAGGACATGCGAGGCAATCATTAGGGTGGTTCGAGAGGATTAGTTCCATAACCACTTTGCGAGCATTGAGTACTTTTGGAGTATTGGTTTTAACAACCATACCTTCAGTACAGTCAGTGGAGCAGGAAGGAGCCAGATTGCGGCGTCCCTCTACCTCTACCACACAAATGCGGCAGGCACCGGGGCGATTTTCCACACCCAGATGCTCCAGGTTCATATAGCACAGTGCAGGGATATTAATACCGACCTGACGTGCAGCCTGAAATATGGTTGTACCTTTAACAACCTCTACAGGCATATTATCTATAGTGAGTTTTATTTTGTCCATAATTATTATCAGCGTATTTGGATTGCACCGAACTTACATTTATCATAACAAGCACCACACTTGATGCATTTCGACTGGTCGATTACGTGAGGTACCTTCTTATCGCCAATGATGGCATTGGTAGGACAAGTGCGAGCGCACAGAGTACATCCGATACACTTTTCAGGATCGATAGTGTAACTCTTAAGAGCTTTACACTGTCCTGCAGGGCACTTCTTGTCTATCACGTGAGCAACATATTCATCTCTGAAATATAGCAAGGTGGAGAGCACCGGATTGGGTGCCGTCTGGCCCAGACCGCAAAGAGCGGTATCCTTGATTACCTTACCGAGATTTTCGAGGTAATCGAGATCTTCCATAGTGCCTTTACCCTGACATATCTTCTCAAGGATCTCATGCATACGCTTGCTGCCGATACGACATGGGGCGCATTTTCCACAAGACTCCTCAACGATGAAGTCGAGATAGAACTTGGCAACGGATACCATACAGTCATCTTCATCCATCACAATCATACCACCGGAACCCATCATTGAGCCGGCAGCGGCGAGATGTTCAAAGTCAATGGGGGTATCGAGATGCTGCTCCGTCAGACATCCGCCGGAAGGACCTCCGGTCTGTACAGCCTTGAAGCGCTTACCATCCTTGATACCGCCTCCAATTTCAAAAATCACATCGCGAAGGGTGGTACCCATGGGAACCTCGATAAGACCCACGTTGTTGATCTTACCTGCAAGTGCAAACACCTTGGTGCCTTTGGACTTCTCCGAACCAATGGAATTAAACCACTCCCACCCCTTGAGAATAATAGGGGGCACATTGGCGAAGGTCTCGACGTTATTAACGTTTGTCGGTTTGCCCAAATATCCGGACTGCGCCGGGAATGGCGGCTTGATAGTGGGTTCTCCGCGGAATCCCTCCATAGAGTGGATCAATGCAGTCTCTTCACCGCAGACAAATGCTCCGGCACCAAGACGCAGTTCGATATCAAAATCAAATCCGCTACCCAGAATATCTTTTCCAAGAAGACCATATTCGCGAGCCTGCTTGATGGCAATCTCGAGACGATGAATTGCAAGAGGATACTCGGCCCTGATATATATCAGACCTTTGGTTGCTCCAATGCAATAACCGCAAATTGCCATAGCTTCAATAATGGAGTTGGGGTCACCCTCAAGAATGGAACGGTCCATAAAGGCTCCCGGGTCACCCTCGTCAGCATTACAAACCACATACTTCTGATCAGCCTTGTTGCCTGCTGCTATCTCCCATTTGAGACCGGTAGGAAAACCGGCACCTCCCCTGCCCCTCAGGCCCGACTTCTTGATGATATCAATAGTCTCCTTAGGGTCGGATGCGAGCACCTGACCAAGAGCGGCATAGCCGTCACGAACGATGTACTCGTCAATATTTTCAGGATCGATGAATCCGCAGTTGCGCAGAGCTATTCTAACCTGCTTCTGATAGAACTCCATGTGTTTGGAATCACTCACATGCTCCTGTGTCTCCGGATCCTCATATAGCAGACGATTCACTTTCCTGCCTTTGAGCACATGTTCTTTTACAATCTCTTCGGCATCCTCGGGTGTAACATTAGTGTAGAAGGTATTGTCGGGAATTACCTTAACGATGGGTCCCTTTTCGCAGAAACCAAAGCAACCTGTGGTAATAACCTTAACCTCATCTGCAAGCCCATTAAGCTTAAGCTGATGATTTAGCTGCTCAACCAGAACAGCGCTCTCGGATGCGCGGCAACCTGTACCGCCACATACCAGTAAATGCATTTTTATCTGTACCATAACTAGAGCTTTTCCTGGATTGTCTGGTAATTAACCGGAATAACGCCATCAATGAGTTCTCCTCCGACAATGTACTTGTCAACGATCTCAAGCGCCTTGGCTGAGTCAACGTTACCGAAAACTACGGGATCTTTGCCCGGAATAGCAACTTCGATGGTAGGCTCTGCATAACAATAGCCCATACAGCCGCCCTGGGTGACAACTACGGGGAGGGAATCTTTTTCGACCTTCGCCAGCAATGTATTCATCACATCACGTGCGCCGGCTGCAATACCGCAGGTAGCCATTGCTACCCTGATTCTAACCATCTCCTCCGCTTTATCACTTTTCTCGCGGATTGAAATGTCCGACTTGAGGTTTTGCTTCATTTTGCGCAAATCATCAAGCGATCTAATCTTGTTCATATTGGTGAATTTTATATTATAAAGTGTTTAATGTTCTAACATAATAAAGGGAAAAACAGAGTTTTCCCAAATATAGGGTGTAAAAATAGTTATATTATTTCTCATTAGCAAAAAGAAAGTTTTTAGATGTTACTTTCGACCATCTCATAAATCATTCTCATAACCTGAGGATCGTTAAGCGGCAATCCATCCAGAGCCTCATTGATTTCTCTCGTACTGACACTAAACTCATTTTCATCCGTAACATAGTGCAGTATCAGGTTAATATCGGGATTGGCACCGAGCAGCAGCACGTAGGCATTGGCCAGGTCTCCCATAGGAGGACGATCTATGTGATTCAGGCCAAAATTCGCCGTTACGGTAGTACCTACTCCGAGGGTGGACTCAATGGAAAGAGAGCCTCCCGCCTGCTCTGCAGTCTGTCTGAAAAGTGGAAGTCCGAGTCCCACTTTACGGGTAGTACGGGTAGTACAGTAGGGATCCGTTACCTTTGCTATCATCTCAGGGGTCATTCCCTTACCGTCATCACGTATGGAGATGGAGAGCAGATCGCGGGCCACCGACACCAGCACCTCAATCCATATATTTTTGGCTCCCGCCGAAATGGAATTTTGGACAATGTCCAGGATATGCATTGCAAGGTCATTCATACTTTCAAAAGTCAATTAAGTGAAACAAACCTCCCCTCCTGCCCCCTGATAGCCATTGCTACCTCCGCAAATGTAAGTTCTTTTATGTGGAAATAAGAGCCGGAAGTGGCAAAATCCTCCTGATAATGGGCATCCGAGGAACGAATGAAACGATATTTTGAGAGGTATTTGTGAGTTTGGAGCAATTGATCAAGATCACACCGGGGGGAGATCTCGAGAGCATCCGGGGTTAGATCAAATGGAATGAATCCAAGTTGACTTAGTACCGAATAACGGCTTTTGTCTATATGTGCAAGCACAAAAATGCCATCCAAACTCCTGATAAAGGATTCTATTTGTTCTATGGACTGATCAATGGCGGAGATGAGAAGATACTCCTCTTCGCCGACTATGTTTTCATCGCGGTCCACCCAGACCTGATAACCAAATTTTTCAGGAACGTTAGGTATCGGGGGAAGGTGTTTGGATAGATACTCCTGCAACATATCAAGCCGCTCCTGATCCTCAACAAAACCGAGACAGTGCACTTCTTCTCTTGTGGTAATTTCCGCTCCACAAAGCACCAAAATATCATTTTCCATACCAAGTTCACGTATCAACGGAGCTTGACGGGTGGTGTTGTGGTCGGTTATGCCCACAATACTGCACCCCTTCTCCCGGGCGCGGCGGACTATGAATTCCGGGGTCATTTCGATGTCACCGCAGGGGGAGAGAAGAGTGTGAGTGTGCAAATCCCCTCTGTATGACCCTAGCTCCACAACTCTTACTTTATAAGCGACCAGAGCAAGCCTGTAAATTCAAAACAGGATTTGTCGGTACCAAGAATGGGTATTTCCTCTTCATTTGAGACCTCCATTGCATCCTCATCAGGTTTGAGTCCCTTGACCAGCACAATGGCAGCCAGATCTTTGAGAGAGGCCACTGCCATTATGTTTTTGTGTGTTTGGAGAGTGACCCATACCTCACCTTCCTGTGAAAATCCCATAACATCAGAGAGCAGGTCTGAAACATAGCCACCCTCAATCTCCCTGTCCAGTCCATTCTCGCCAGAGAATACCTGCAGGTCCATTTTTTTTACTAATTCTCTAATAGTCATATCTTTTACCCCATATTTCTTCCATCAGCTCGATGGCCTCTTCCACCTGCAGCGTGCCTTTTCTTTCATTGGCAATCTGCATGAAGACGCAGTTGTTAATATTTCTTTCACCATTAACGATATCCCCGGCAAGAGCCTCACAGCCGGGAGAGCCACAGGCTCCGCAATCGATACCGGGCAATATGTGCTTTAGGTTACGCACCTGTTCCATCTTACGGATCGCCTCCTTTATATCCCTTCCATACTTCATAAAGACACGTGGCTGCACATTGTCAAACCTCATATAGTCAGCGCAATATTTGCGAAAATCCTTAAGAT
Organism: Bacteroidales bacterium; assembly: GCA_012798805.1. Lineage (GTDB taxonomy): Bacteria > Bacteroidota > Bacteroidia > Bacteroidales > UBA932 > Cacconaster. The sequence goes on along the minus strand of JAAZMM010000109.1, from coordinate 7,068 downwards.
ATGGATTGACCCACGGGGCTGTGGAAGCCCTCTTATGGAGACCGTCAGCCACCAGAAAACGATTGCCCCTAACCAGTATTCCACCGGAACAGGACTCATCACATCCTCTGAGTTCCAGAAAATCCACTCCTTCTATATCACCATTCTCCACCTTTTCCAAAAATTCAATCACATTGGTCATACCGTCAATAGCCAAAGCGACACCACGCGTGGCATTGGACTCTCCACGGGTAGTGGACCAGCGGATGGCGTTGGAAGTAATTTCCTCATTGACGCGAATGTTATTCTCTGTAACAGTGTGGTTACGGTGTGCCATCATCACTTTGCTGTAAACCAAATCCATATTGATTACTCCTGTAATCGGAGAAACATAGCCTCCCACAGGATCTTTGACTGCAGCAATCTTGGCTACGCAGGGAGTAAGATAAAATATACCCAGATCATCCTCAGGTATGCCGGCTTCACGGTATTTACTCTTATAATATTGGGCAGTAATCTCCAGAGGAGGTAAGAGCGTCATTATATTATCCACCAACGAGGGGAAGCGCACCTGTATAAGACGCACTACGGCGGGGCAATAGGAAGAAATTACCGGTTTCAAGTCAGGCGAAGCCTCATCGATATAGAGATTCATTTCTTCAATGAGATAATCCACGCCAAGCTCCACGGGACTTACCTCGGTAAAACCCAGCGAGCCTATGATATTGTTGACTTCCTCTATCTCTATCCTATCTTCAAACTGAGAATAGAAGAGACTCGGTATTAGCAGCAGACGATGCTTATAATCAAAAATGTGATCAAAGTCGTCATCCACCACCCTTATTGCACTTGTGGGACATTCACGATAACAACGGCCGCAATCGATACAGAGATTGGGATGTATTGTAGCTTTACCACCATTGACCCTCAAAGCCTCAGTCGGACACACTCTCATACAGTGTGAGCAACCGACGCAAAGATCAGAGATGATCTCCAGTCCACGGTAGTATCTACAATGTTCACCCGAAACCATATATTATCAGAATTTAATGAAAAAATCTAAAACCGTACCTTTGTTGACCTCCGAAGAAATTTTGAAATCATCCACATTGGAACGTATATTTGGCAGCCCCATACCGGCACCAAAACCCATATCGCGAACCTCTTGTGAGGCGGTAGAATATCCCTTCTCCATAGCCTTCTCTATGTTTGGGATACCTGGGCCCTCGTCATCGAGAACCACCCTGATACCGGACTCATCTATGCCTGCGGTAATAACTCCGCGCCATGCGTGGGCTACAATATTGACCTCTGCCTCATAGAGAGCCACCACGACACGCTTGATTATCACAGGAGGCACTCCGAGTTGTTTGAGCACTCTCTTGATTTGCGAAGAGGCATGACCAGCCTTGTTGAAGTCACCCCCTTCTACTTTATAAACGAGTTCCATAATCAATAAACAGGCTTAAGGCCTGCACTGAAGAGCAGTCCGGAAGTCTTAAACATAGAGAACTCCGTAGTGATGATGGTCATATCGTTGTCCTCCGCCAGCTCTATCATATCCTGGGTAACTTTCTTATCACGCACAATAAGAATGTGTTTAAGGTCGGACATCTCGGCCGTCCTTATAGCCTGAATATTGCTAAGTCCCGTCACAAGAAGAAAATCTGTAATTCTCAGCGTTAGCACATCACTCATCAGATCGGAAGAAAAGGCATACTCAACAGAATCATCAAGGTGTTGTTCACCACAAACCACCTTTCCTTCAACAAGGGCGACTATCTCTTTTAGTTTCATAAAAAATATATATTAAATAAGGAATATTATTTTGTTTGTCAGAAGGCAAATATAATGTCATTAAATGAAAAATGCAACAGCTGTCTGAGCACAAGCCAGGCCAAAAGCTGCCGGAAGATAGGAAATTGTACCCACCTGAGATTTTTTATTGGTTTCCTCAACGGGAATAATGGCATCCCTGTCGGGAAGTTCCTCAGAAAAAACCACCTTAAAACCCTTGGTAATGCCCTCCTTTCGGAGTTTCTTGCGGAGAATATAGGCAAGAGGACAGTTAAAAGACTTTGATATATCAGTAATCCTGATTTTGGTAATATCGAACTTAGCTCCCGCCCCCATCGAGGAGACGAGTGGTATCCGTTGTGAAACGCAATATTTGATAAGAGCTATCTTTGGAGAAAGGGTGTCAATTGCATCTACCAGGAAGTCTATTGGATGTCCGGCCAGAAGCTGCTCCACATTCTCCGGAGTGAGATAATCGTTGATAATAGTCAGGGAGAGATCGGGATTGATTTCCCGCAGACGCTCCGCCATCACTTCACTTTTGGGTCTGCCTGTAGTGGACTCCAGCGCAAGCAATTGGCGGTTTCGGTTGGAAAGGGAGACATTGTCGGAGTCGAGTATCAGCAGCGATCCGACACCGGCACGGGCCAGCATTTCGGCAGCGTAGGCGCCTACACCTCCAAGTCCTATAACCGCTATACGTGCATTGTGCAATCGCTCCATTTGCTCCGGATCCAGGAGCAGTGCCGTCCTCTCCTGCCACATATTAAAGTCCTTTACTTTTCGCCTCGTCCCAAATGGCATCCATTTCTTCGAGGGTCATTTCCTTCAAGTCCCGTCCAAGCTCCTTGCTTTTTAATTCGAGATAGGTAAACCTCTCCTTAAATCTTCTGCAGGTCATCTCCAGCGCGGTATCGGGATTGAGATCATAAAGACGTGCTGCATTGACGATCGAAAACAACAAATCCCCCAACTCACCTTCTGCCCTTGCCACAGAGTCAGGATCGGAAGCATCCATAGAGTCAAGCTCAGCGCAAAACTCCCCTATCTCCTCCTCTACCTTATCCCACACCTGAGATCTCTCCTCCCAGTCAAATCCCACCGCCCTTGCCTTATCCTGCATACGGTAGGCTTTCAATAGCGAAGGCATAGAGTCGGGAACACCGGAAAGCACGGTCTTGTTGCCCCCCTTTTCCGTCTGCTTCAGAGATTCCCAATTGCGTATTACCTGGTCGGAATCCTCAGCGCTGCCGGAAGAGAAAACATGGGGATGGCGGTAAACAAGCTTGTCGTTTAGCATGGTAATGACGTCCGTGATGTCAAATTTGCCCTCTTCGCTCCCGATTTTGGCATAAAAAACTATATGGAGCAGGATATCGCCCAGCTCCTTTGCAATATTGCGCGAATCGCCCGCGAGGATGGCTTCGCTCAACTCATAAGTCTCTTCAATAGTGAGCGGTCTTATGGATTCGAGTGTCTGTTCCCTATCCCAGGGACATTTGGCGCGCAGCTCATCCATAATGTCGAGCAGCCGCTCAAATGCCTGCAGTCTTTTATCTGTACTCATTATTCATTATTTCCGTGATGGTTGCAAATTTACCAAAAGTTTCTCAAATCGGATATGTTTTCATACATTTGCCTTTCGCATAAAATAAATGACAAAAAACAGTTAAAATAGAATAACAATGCAAAATATTAAGTTTATCAGCGCCGATGAGGCGGTAAAAGTGGTAAAATCAGGCGACCACATTCATTTGAGCAGCGTGGCAAGCGCCCCTCAGATCCTGATTCAGGCTCTCTGCCGTCGAGGTGATGCCCGCGAATTTACGGATGTACGTATCCACCATCTCCACACCGAAGGTCCGGCTCCTTATGCCGATCCCAAATATGAAGGCATCTTCTTCCACCAGGCATTTTTCGTAGGAAGCAATGTACGCAAGAGCGTTCAGGCCGGATATGCCGACTATATTCCCATATTACTCGGAGAGACGCAGAAACTCTACAGGGCCGGCTATCTCCCCTGCAATGTGGCAATGATCCAGGTATCCCCCGTGGATAAGAATGGATATGTTTCTCTCGGCACCTCAGTTGATGCTACTTTGGCTGCTATCGAATGTGCAGAGCATGTTATAGCCGTTGTAAATAAAAACGTGCCCCGTTCCTGGGGTGATGCGATAATCCCCGCATCGATGATTGATCTCTTTGTGGAGGATAATACTCCTCTTGAACCGGCTCACTTCTCCGAGCCCTCTGAGATAGAAAAGGCCATCGGTACACATTGTGCCAACCTCATCGAGGATGGAGCTACGCTCCAAATGGGAATCGGAGCTATCCCCAACGCAGTACTTGCACAACTTGGCAACCATAAAAATCTCGGCATCCATACCGAAATGTTTGCAGATGGAGTACTCCCTCTGGTAGAAAAAGGAGTGATCAATGGAGCCAACAAAGCGATTGACAAAGGCAAATTGGTGGCTACCTTCCTTATGGGCTCTCAGACTTGCTATGACTTCATCGATGACAACCCTATGGTGCTTATGAAGGATGTAGCCTACACAAACGACCCCTTTATCATTGCACAAAACCCCAAGGTAACTGCCATCAACTCCGCACTCCAGGTCGATATCACAGGCCAGGTGTGCGCCGACTCTCTCGGCACAAAATTTTACTCCGGCGTAGGTGGACAGATGGACTTTACTTATGGTGCATCCAGATCAGAAGGAGGTAAGGCAATCATAGCGATGCCATCGGCTACTAATAAGGGTATCAGCAAGATAGCTCCGGTACTGACCCCGGGAGCAGGTGTTGTCACCTCCCGTAACCATATTCATTGGTTGGTGACAGAGTATGGTGCAGTAAATCTCTATGGGAAATCCCTCCAGGAACGCGCTAAGCTCATAATCAGCATTGCACATCCGGATGCAAGAGAGGAACTCGACAAAGCAGCATTCGAGCGTTTTGGCCCCCATTTTCACTTTGTAGGATAGCTTCGCAGTCCGAGGTAAGCAGTAAACAAAAAAGGTTTGGAGTTTTCCAAACCTTTTTTCGTTAAACCTGGACCTAGCCCAGACTACCTTTCTGCCAATTCTTATCAGCGAGAGTACTTGCGTGGGAAGCCTCGAATTCATTTTCGTCTAATGATCCATAATATAAATAATATATTCCCGGAGTGTTTCCTGTGCGATTGACTATGGAGTTCACCAAATTATCCATTGCAGCTTTTTTGATTTTGTTCATATGACTATAGAGTTTCATTAATCCGGTATTTTTACTTACATCCAGCGTAGATAGTGAGTTGTGAGAACAGTTAAGTGCCTGTAATACCGGATTTTTTGTTACGTCAAGCTCAGTGATATTTTGGTTTGAGCAATTAAAAGTAGTTACTTTGCCATATATCGTAACAGTTTGTGCTCCGAGGTTAAAATACACAAAATCATCAAATGTAATCTCGTCTTCCCCGGAGTCTTTTGTACCGTTGTTATTGAGGTCAATCCATATATCGGTGCGGTCAGCCTCAGCGGCATCAAGTTTTAGGCGAAGGCTTTCTCCTACATTCTTGGTGGTAGTAAATGTCATACTATGTGACATTAGAGGTAGTTTCGGAATAATGAAAACATTGCCTTTGTAAACGATGGTTACGACTCCGTTGGCTTCGGTGATGGTAAGGTTGGGGTCGCCATCCTGGCCGGGATCACCCGTTTCGCCTTTAGGGCCTTCAGGGCCTTCGGAGCCTGTGGGACCTTGAGGACCCACACTACCGGCAGCAGCATCTGCACCGGGTGTGCCTTTCGGGCCTCGTGAATATACAGGTTTATTGTTGGTGTCCTTTACAAGCTGCCAGGTTTTACCACCGTCGAGACTCATCTCCCAATAAAGGTTACTGTTAATCCGCAAAAGTGGAGTAAAACCATCTTTTCCGGAAGCACCGGTAGCGCCGGTAGCGCCGTCAGCTCCATCTTTGCCATCCTTGCCATCGGTACCCGGAGCGCCGTCTGCACCATCTTTGCCATCCTTGCCATCGGCACCATCCTTACCCTGTGCGGGTACCATTTTGCCATCACTATCTATCAGAAACTCGCCGTTGACACTCCAGTAGAGTAAGCCGTCGCTGTGCTTTTTAACGCCGATATTCGGAGCAATGCCATCGTTACCGGCTTTTCCCTCAGCTCCATCCTTGCCATCTTTGCCGTCGGCACCGGCAGGACCGTGCTTCAAAACCATCTTGGTGCCATCACTCAGGACAAGCTCATAACCACTCTTGTCTTCAAGCTCATTATAAGAGACTATATAGACCTTTTTGGTCATGGCATCCACCAATCCCTTGATGGAGCTAACCTCAGAGTTTGCATCACTTGTCACCTGCTTCAAGCTCTCCAGCCAAGCCTTATACTCTGCGATTTTGGCTCTCCTTTCAGCAAGTTCGGCAGACTGCTCCTCACCTTGCTTTTTCAAGGAATCTATCTCACTCCAAAGCTCATCCAGGTCAACGCAGCCTACAACCAGGAACATCGCCAAAATTGTTATTGTTGTAAAAAACTTTTTCATATTGATTATCTATTATTATACAAATTGTTGTTAAACTTAACAGAAGAAAATCACCTTAAATGCCTTCGTAGTCATTATTTTGATCATCAACAACGCGCCAATTTTTAGCCTTTGCTTTTGCTACTTGTGCTTTTGTAATGACATTATTGGGCGTGGTACTACTATGAACCCTAAAATAACCTTCGGTTGTGTTTTTTCTATTGAACAAACTATTGACCAAAATCTCCATTTTTTCTCCTTCTATTTGGTTGGCAGAGCAATCTATAACCAACAATTCCGTATTATTGGTTACATCAAGTTCGGTAAGAGAGTTTTCACTACAATACAAGCTCAGTAATTCAGTGTTATTGCTTACATCAAGTTCGGTAAGAGAGTTTTCACTACAATGCAAGCCCAGTAATGCAGTGTTATTTGTGACATCAAGCGTAGAGAGTGAGTTGGAGGAACAATACAAAAACTGTAATGCAGTGTTATAGCTTACGTCAAGCGTGGTGAGTGAGTTGTCTAAACAGTCCATCGTATTCGCCTTACCATAGATAGTAACGGTTTGCGCACCGAGGGTATAATCCTTATAACCATCAAATAATATGTCATCTTCACCCGGATCCTTTATTCCATCATTATTTAGATCTATCCAAACATCGGCTTTGTCGGCCTCAGCAGCTCTAATAGATAATGAAATGGTTTCGCCGAAGTTCTTGGTAGTGGTGAGGGTCATTTTGGGAGGTTCTACGCCTTCGTAGGCAT
>JAAZMM010000108.1 GCA_012798805.1 Bacteroidales bacterium | reverse complement strand
TGCCGGCATTATCATATTATTTAAAAAGAAACTTAATTCTATCGATGGCAAAAAAACTCTATCCGCTGAAATTTCAGCCGATTCTCAAAACTAAAGTCTGGGGCGGTAATCGTCTTGTCAAGGAGTATTCCAAACAACCCGATCCCGAAGAGGAACTGGATTTATCCCATATTGGAGAGTCTTGGGAAATAGTAGATTTGGGCGATGACAGCTCTGTTGTTAGTGAGGGCTTCCTCGAGGGAAACTCTCTGTTTGATATCCTAGAGACCTATCTCGGAGACCTTGTGGGAGATGAGGTGTTTGATCTCTACAATCTTCAGTTCCCCATACTTGTCAAGTTGCTTGATATTAGTAAAAATATCTCCGTACAGGTTCATCCCGATGACGAGATCGCTCTTGAACGCTATGATAGCTATGGTAAAGAGGAGTTTTGGCATGTTCTGGATGCCGATAAGGATGCAGTTATTTATATGGGTTTTAAGAGAAAAGTTACTGCTACTGAGTTTTATGATAAATGTAAGGATGGTACCGTGATCCAATTACTCAATGAGATCCGTCCTCGCAAAGGAGATAACTTCCATATCAAACCGGGCACTGTCCATTCCGCTGCAGGTGGCATCAGATTGGTGGAAATCCAGCAACCCTCAGACATTACTTTCCGGCTCTATGATTGGGAGCGCGAGTTTGACTCCGTTCATGCAAGGGAGATGCATCTTGAAGAGGCAATTGACTGTATTGACTATTCTGCAACCAATCCCTCCTCTCTGGTCATACCGACAACTACAACCGGTGAGCCATTGTGCGAGAGTGACAACTTCATAATCTCGGCAGTTGATCTCAAGGAACCCCTGCAGATAGAACCGGATCGCTACGGCAGTTTCATCATCTATATATGCACGAGCGGCTCAGCCTCTTTTCAGGTTATGGAAGGTGGGCAAAAAGTGTCCTATGATGTTTCCAGGGGAGGAACAATCCTTATTCCCGCTTCTCTCGATGACTTCTCCATAGTTCCGCTCGAAAAGGAGACATTATTGCTTGAGGTTTGGCTCCGTCCGGCTGAAGAGGTGGATGATTATATCGATGAGAATGTTAGCGACACTTTAAGTGATGATGACCTGGATTATGAAGATGATTTCGAGGAGCATCACCACAGCGGATTTAACTAGAAACACTAACACTATGGATTCAACACGCGTAGATAAATATCTTTGGGCCATCAGAGTATTCAAGACACGTGCTGATGCTACTGAGGCGTGTAGAGGGGGCAAAGTGACCGTAAATGGTAATGAGGCCAAGCCCTCAAAGGAGGTTAAAACAGGCGATACCATCTCCGTGCGCAAAGGATCGGTACACTATACTTACAAGGTGCTCAGCCCGCTGGATAAGCGTCAGGGGGCTAAAGAGGTTGCAAAATATGCTGAAAATCTAACTCCTCAGAGCGAACTTGATAAATTGAGAGCTCCGACTGAGACATTTTTCATAAAGAGAGATAGAGGAGCCGGAAGGCCCACCAAGAAAGAGCGTCGTCAGATGGAAGAGCTCTATTCCTCTTTCTTTTGGGATGATGAGAATGAGTGATTGAAGAGGGTCATAGCCTGATCGATGCCCTCTGTTCCATAACATTTGATGGCATTTATGGCAGCATCAAGCACGTCCTGTAATTGGCGTTTTTCTTCAAGAATAAACTCGCCGAGTACGAAATCCACCTGGCCGCCTTCGGCAAAACCACCATTGCCGATCCCGATGCGCAATCTTGCGTAATCGTTGGATACCAGCGTATAATCGATGTTTTTCAGACCGTTATGACCACCGTCACTGCCTTTTTTTCTCATACGAAGTGTACCGAAAGGCAGAGCAAGGTCATCTAATACCACTATGAGGTTGTCTTTGGTCAGTTTGAGTTTCTGAAGCCAGTAATTGACAGCTTTGCCGCTTAGATTCACATAAGTGGAGGGCTTGAGTAGAATGAATTTTCTGCCTTTAAACGATATTTCGGCGACCGAGCCATAGCGGTCCACCTTAAAGGGAGTATTGGACGCCTGAGCCCAGGCATCCAATACCATAAAACCTATATTGTGGCGGGTCCCGGCGTATTCCGCACCAATGTTTCCCAGTCCGACAACAAGATATTTCATAAATACTACTCTTCTTCTCCTTCTTTGGCTGCAGCTGCTGAAATAGCAGAACGGGTCATTTTGACAGCGCAGATCAGAGTATTCTTAGGAGAAATGATCTGGACCTTGTCGAAAGAAAGAGAGCCTGCATAGATCTGCTTGCCGAGCTTGAGATGTGTTACATCAACTTTAAGTTCATCGGGCAGTTCATCGATTAAGCCGCGAACGCGGAGATAACGCGAATTTACAATGAGCTTTCCACCCATCCTCACTCCTTCCGAGCTACCTGTGATGACGATAGGAACATCGATGGTTACCGGCTTGTCAGCTGATATTGCAAGGAAGTCAACATGAAGAGCATTATCCATAACAGGATGATACTGTATTGCATGGAAAATTGCGAGTTGATTCTTTCCGTCAATGTTGAGGTTGATAATGTAAGAATTGGGAGTGTGGGTGATGGACTTAAGATCCTGGGCATCAACCGAGAAAGATGTGTTCTCTACACCCTCTCCATAAAGTACGCATGGCACTCTACCTGCTTTGCGGATGCTCTTTACATCTGCTTTTCTGCCAGTGGTTCTGAGCTCACCTTTGAGTTCAATCTGTTTCATTGTGTATAAAAGTTAAAATGTGTTACTCAGTCCGGTCTTTCCGGACCCCATTGCACCAAAAGGAACAGATCCTTTTAAAAGCGGCGCAAATATAACAAATTTTCCCAAAATCAAGAGAATATTATCCATTTTATTGAAAAACTCCCCAAACATCCCACTCCCCACTCATAACTCATCCTACACCTCGCACCCCGCACCCTGCACCCCGCACCCCGTAACACTACTTCACATATCCGGTGGCTTTATTCCACTTGAGGGTCTTGTAGAAATCATTGAGTATCGCATATCGGGCGCGTGGAAGATAGGTGCTCAGTCCACTATACCTCTCAATGTTGATGTTGAGGAATATATCGGTTGCAGCTTTATAGGCTATGGCCCGGTCAAGGGCTGCTTTGAATTCTTCATATTGCTCCGGAGTGGCTATTCTGGAGACAATATCTTCGAAATCATAGTACCAGTGTTTGTTATAGCGGAAATATATTTGAAGAGGAAAAGAGTCCATAGTGAGAATGGAGTCCTGATTGTTGCGATAAATAGAGGCACAAACTCCTGCAAGCTCCTCCAGAGCGTTGCATCTTACCATGGTGACGGTAGCTGATCGGTAGATGCCGGTCTGAGCATCATAGATGTCAAAATAGTCGGAACACACCTGCTTTAGAGCCTCTTCGCGATTTTTTCCATTGAAAATGGGGTCGAACATCTTTTCATAGGGAAATCCATCCGCCAGAATTTCAGTTGGAGAAAAAAGCATATACTCACATTTATCTTTAAACTCATAAGCCACCTCTATACCTCCCATTAAGCAGCAGTCAAAGAGGATAAACTCGTAATTGTGCGGGAGTACTGTGGCAAGTTCGGTGATCTCCATTTCACTATTGTTGTCACTACCAAAAGACTTTTGCAGAGGCTCTTCCGTCGGGGATTTTACCAGAAAACGGTAAGGGTCTTCGATCTGTTGTGAATATCTGGCTTCAGTATGATCTTTGGGGTCAGAATAATAGCCTTCCGGCAGCCATCCGGTAGCGTGCGACCAGAGAATGAGCCCACGTTCGGTAGCCGGATAACTTCGCTCGGCATCGGCCAAAACACGACTAAAGGAGCTAATTTGAGAGGAGTTCATCTCCTGTTCATATATGCATATGGTCTCACAGAGCACCTCACCCTCTTTATTGCAGCTATATCTGAAAAGAGCGGGAGATTTGCCCGGAACATGGTAAAACACCAGCAGTATATTATTCTTATCCCGGGATTGAGGCACGTAGCCCTTTTTAAGATCTTGGATAGACTCTTCGGCATATCTGTGAAGATTGTTGTTGGCACTGATATAAAGTAGCACAGATCTGACTTTATCATCTTCCGGATTCTTTTTGCAGGAGGTGATGCTGCAGGACGAAATACAGAATAAAAGTACAAAAAGCAATAAAATGCGAATAAATCCTCTTTTTTCCATTGTGCAAAGGTAAAGAAAAAAATATATTTTGTATATTTGTATTCAAACAATAATACAAAAAAGAGTATGAAACCGTCAACCATTATCTCATTTTTGACAGGAGCGCTTATAGGAGCGGCGGCTACCGCAATATTTCTGTCAACCGACAAAGGCGAAAATGCCCGTGTTAAGATCAAAAGCACCCTACATGGTGGTGTAGATGCCGCTAAAAAGGGATATGAATCTGCAAAAAAAGCAGTTAAGGATTTTGCTGAGGATGTAGAAGATAAGATCCATAAGGAGTCTTCAGATATCAGACGCAGGGCAAGAAAGGCCAGCGAAGCTGCAAAAGCAGCTGTAGAGGAGTCTCTCAGATAGTTTTTTGCTATGGATTCCGGATTTTTTCTCGAACCTCTCGAGGATATAGGCAATTCCTTAAAGGAGTATGCCGATAATCGCCTTGATCAGGTCAAGCTTAAGACAACCAAGCGTCTCTCCGCTTCTCTTGCGTTGTTGTTCGCCTGGGTTGTTATTGTGATGGTTGTATTGGTCGCTTTTTCTTTTTTGGCACTGGCACTTGGTTTATGGCTAGGAGAGATTATCGGCTCTCAGGCCTGCGGGATGCTTATAATTTCAGGTATATTCCTTGTCATCGCCCTCGTTTTTTTCCTGCTGAGGAAGCGTATTTTCGTTAACGGGCTGGTAAGGGCTTTCATTAATATGTTTTTTGAAAAAGATGAAAAAGGATTATAGTAATATTAAAACAATGAAACAGCTCGAGTTGCAGATAAGGCAGCTTGAATCTGATGCGGCTAGGGGCGAAAACATGATTCGCAAAAATATAAACTACGCCGCCTATTTTTATAGACCCACACGAATGATAAACTCCATCGGAGTATATCTTAAACATTTTATTATGAATTTTTTTAAAAGTATGGTTGTTGTCATAGGGCTGGGTGTAGCCCTTACCGCCTGTTCGTCAGGTAAGGATCAAAAGGATTTCATCTATTCTGTTGACCAGTTTGCAGATATTGAGGTTTTGAGATATCAGGTTCCCGGTTGGGATGATCTCACCCTACAGCAGAAGGAGTATGTTTACCATCTGTCAGAGGCAGCCAAAGCCGGCCGTGATATTATCTGGGAGCAGAATTTTAAATATAACCTCCCGATCCGAAAGTTATTGGAAACAATAATTGAAAAATGTGGTGATAAATCGGGCCCGGAGTTTGATGAGTTTATGATCTATGCAAAAAGGGTGTTTTTCAGCAATGGCATCCACCATCATTATGCCCTCGACAAGATTATTCCCGGGTGTTCGCAGGAGTATTTTGCATCTCTTATGGATGAGGCAGGATGCTCTGACGCCAAAGTAATACTTCTTCCCATAATATTTGATCCGTCACTCTACCCTCAGAAGATCTATCAAGGTACTGACAAGGATCTTGTAGCTGCTTCCGCTGTTAATTTTTATGAAGGAGTTACTACGGCAGAGGTGAATGCATTTTATGATGCACGTGAAGTGCCCGGCGATCCGCATCCGATCTCACATGGTCTAAACAGCCGTCTTGTCAAACAAGAGGATGGAAAGATAGTGGAGCAGGTCTATAAGGCAGACGGACTCTATGGTGAGGCCATAAAAGTCATCATAGGCCATCTGGAAGCTGCTGCTGAGGTGGCTGAAAATGATCTCCAGAAGCGTTATATCGCAGAACTCATTGAGTATTACAAGACCGGTGACCTGCATATGTGGGATCAGTACAATGTATCCTGGGTCTCTGATGTGGATTCAGATATCGATTTCATCAATGGTTTCGTTGAGGATTATAGTGACCCCCTGGGACGCAAAGCCACTTACGAAGGTATTGTTCAATATCGTGATAAGGAGGCTTCCCGCCGTACCGAACTCATTAGTGAAAATGCACAGTGGTTTGAAGATAATTCACCTGTAGATCCTCGTTTCAAAAAGGATGAAGTAAAGGGTGTTTCCGCAAAAGTCATCAATGTGGCTTGTATTGCGGGAGACAACTATCCTGCAACAGCTATTGGCATCAACCTGCCTAATGCGGCATGGATCCGCAAGGAGCATGGTTCCAAATCGGTGACAATTGCCAATATTACAAATGCATATGCCAAGGCGAGTGAGCAGAGTCCGAAGAGCATCCTGACAGAGTTTGCATGGGATCAGGAGGAGATTGATTTCTGCAAGAAATATGGTTCGGTAACCGGTGATCTTCATACTGACCTGCACGAATGTCTGGGTCATGGCTCCGGTCAGCTTCTGCCAGGTGTTTCCCCCAATGCTCTCAAAGAGTATAGCTCAACCATTGAGGAGTCACGTGCAGACCTTTTTGCACTCTACTATATTGCCGATCCCAAACTTGTAGAACTTGGAGTTCTCGATGATCCGGAAGCCTACAAGGCAGAATATATGAACTATATTCGCAATGGCATATTTACCCAGTTTACAAGGATAGAGCTTGGCAAAACTAATACTCAGGCTCATATGCAGAATCGCAAACTCATTTCAGAGTGGGTGTTCGAACATGGCAAGTCTGAAAATGTCATTGAAAAGAAGGTGCGTGACGGTAAGACCTATTTTGTCATCAATGATTTTGAGCGCTTGAGAGAGCTGTTTGGAGAGTTTCTGTGTGAAATACAAAGGATCAAATCCGAAGGCGATTATGAAGCGGGTAAAGCACTTGTGCAAAAATATGCTATCAATATTGATCCTGATCTCCATAAAGAGGTTAAGGAGAGATATGCAAAACTTGAACTCAAGCCATACCGTGGCTTTATCAACCCCGATATCGTACCTGTGGAGAAAGATGGCAAGGTAGTTGACTACAAGATTGTCTATGGCGATAGTTTCATCGATCAGCAGATGGAATATGGCCGCAAATATGCAACACTGTAGTTTTTGTAAGAAATATTTTGCGTTTTAATGCCCCGAAAGCACCAGCTGATCGGGGCTTTTTTATTCTAATGTGGCCGCAAGTCAAAAATAAAGAGTAAATTTGTAAGATAAACAAGCGAATTCAAGGCAGGATAATGAATATAGTTGTAACCGGAGCCGCGGGATTTATTGGCTCGAACATTGTGAAAGAGATTTTCAGCAGATATGATAATCCCGTGGTGCTGGGTCTTGACAATATGAACGATTACTATGATCCCCATCTGAAGCAGGCCAGATTGGAGGAGTTGTCGTCGTATCCAAACTTTAGCTTTATCAAAGGCGATATTGCTGATAAACAATTGGTTGATTGCATTTTTACTCAATATGAGCCCAAAATTGTGGTCAATATGGCTGCGCAGGCCGGAGTTCGCAACTCCATTACCAATCCGGATGCCTATATCGAGTCAAATATCATTGGCTTTTACAATATTCTTGAAGCTTGCCGCCACTCATATCAAAGATATGAAGGGGGTGTAAATCACCTTGTTTTCGCCTCTTCCTCTTCGGTTTACGGCTCCAACACGAAGGTGCCTTATTCTACTGAAGATATGGCTGATAATCCGGTATCGCTCTACGCAGCCACAAAAAAGAGTAATGAATTGATGGCACATGCCTATTCCAAACTTTATGATATTCCCTCCACGGGATTGCGTTTCTTCACGGTTTATGGCCCTGCCGGTCGTCCCGATATGG
>JAAZMM010000107.1 GCA_012798805.1 Bacteroidales bacterium | reverse complement strand
TTTTGAAATATTCGATTGCATAATCACCAAGAATGTCATTGAAAACGAGGGAATATGCAGGACGACTAAAAGTTCTGGACTCGGTAATGAAGTCGGGAGTAATACCTCCTCCGTCATAAACACTGCGTCCATTACGTGTCTTGAATTCACGTTTGAGGCTATCGGGCACATTTCCCACACTACCATCCTCATTGCGATGACTATAGTCAATCGCCTGCACACATCTGCCGCTCGGAGTATAATATTTACCGGTGGTAATCTTTACCTTGCCATCATATAAAGTGGGTTTTATAGACTGAATCAGTCCTTTGCCGAAGGTCCTTCTGCCGGCAATTGCACCCCTGTCGAGGTCCTGGAATGCTCCCGCCACAATCTCCGAAGAGGAGGCTGAGCCGCTATCCACCATCACAAGCACGGGAATCAGCGTATCGATAGGAGGGGTCGTGGTGTAATATTCCTGATTCATTCTCTCCTCGCGTCCTTTGGAAGAGACCACAAGAGTGCCTTCCGGCACAAAAAGGGACATAAGCGATATCGCCTCTTCCATTATGCCGCCACCGTTACCCCTAAGGTCAATTACAAGACGTTTTGCCCCCTTCTCTTTGAGTTTCAGCACGCTCTCCTTAAACTGAACATGCATATTCTGTGTAAAACCGGTAAGAGCTATATAGCCTATGGAATCTCTGATGATCTCCGCATATGCAATATCGGAAACACGGATTCTCTCACGGGTAACGGTAATATCAACCGTATCAAGTGTGCGGCCTCTGATAACGGTAAAAACCACATCCGTACCGGGCTGTCCTTTCATCTTGTCAACGCTCTGAGCTGAAGTTTCTCCATAAACGGAGACCCCGTCAATAGCTATAATCACATCTCCGGGCACCAAGCCTGCCTTAACAGCAGGTGATCCCGGATAAGGCTCAATGATTTGCACCCCGCTTTCAGGACTCTTTTTTATAAGAGAACCGATACCCCCGTAAGCACCCGTCGTCATCATTTCAAAATCTTCTCCCTCCTCTTCCGGAATGTATGTGGTATAGGGATCAAGCGACTGAAGCATTGCCTTAATACCGATGGGAATTATTTTGCCATATTCGATGGTATCCACATAGGATTGTGAGAGCTCTTTCAATATTGAATACTGGATCTCCATATTCTGTCCGAGCTTGAAATCATTGGACTGCGCAAACGAGGTTACTGAGATCAGAATTGCAGCTACCGCCACAATGGTTTTGGAAAATTTCATCTTCTTTCTATTGTTTTTTAAACTATGCAAAATTAATATTTTTATCTTTTTGTTCATATCTTTGAGGCCAATTATCAAAATCATCAGGTATGGATATAGTCTTTGCAACCGGCAATGCCAATAAATTGGTCGAAGCCCAGAGGGTGCTGGGTGAGAGATTTCACCTTTTAATGCCCTCAGATCTGGGATATAGCGGAGAAATCCCCGAAACTCACGACACTATTTATGAAAATGCCGTTGAAAAAGCACTCTTTATCTGGAACAAATTCCAAAAAAACTGCTTTTCCGATGACACCGGACTCGAAGTGGATGCTCTCGGAGGTGCTCCGGGGGTAAATTCCGCTCGTTATGCCGGTGAACCTAAATCTCCACCTGATAATATTAGAAAATTACTCAAAGAACTCGAAGGCGTACCTGACGAAAAGCGTACCGCCAGGTTCAGGTGCGTTGTTGCGTTGATAGAGGATGGAGTGTTGCACACATTTGAAGGGATCTGTGAAGGTCACATTACCACCTCTCTGCACGGCTTTGACGGCTTCGGATATGATCCGGTCTTCAGGCCGCTGGGGATGGACGTCACTTTGGCGGAAGTCTCCATTGAAGAAAAAAACGCCCTCTCACACAGAGGCAAAGCGATGAAAAAACTCCTATGTCACTTGTCTGCAAATCTCAGGCAATAGTACTTCATCTCACAAAGTACGGCGACTCGGGTCTTATAGCACATGTGCTTGATAGCCAACTCGGGCGCCGCAGCATCTACCTACGCGGCATCAGAAAGAGCAAAAACAGTGCCGTCATTGCTCACTTTCACAACCTTGCGCTGATTGAGACGGTCACTGCCATCTCAACGAAAAGCAAACTGCTATACTTGCGGGAATATCATCCTCTGATCCAGCTACATTCCATACGCACTGATATTAGTAAAGGTGCAATAGCTCTTTTTATAAGTGAAGTACTTTACCGCACTCTCAGAGAGGAGAGCGGAGACGAAGAGCTCTTTAAATGGCTCAAGGGTATGATATCTGCCCTGGAGGCAATTGAAGGAAGTTGTGCCAACTTTCATCTGAAATTCCTTGCAGGGTTCTGCAGGCAAATGGGATTTCTCCCTCATGACAATTGGTCGGAGCAGACCCCGCTTTTTGATATAATCTCTGCGAGATTTGTTCCCTCCGGCACCTCTTACGATCCCGGCTATCTCTTTTCTGAGCAGGATTCACTGCTTTTGCACGAACTTTTAACTACAGACTTCGACAAAGCGATGCAAATCCCGCTAAATGCCCAGGCAAGGAGCAGTTTTTGCACTCAGATGCTTAAGTACTTGGGCTACTGGCTCGACACAACCATCAATATCCGCTCCCTTGCGGTACTTCACACTATTTTTATGTAATTTTGCTCAAAAT
>JAAZMM010000106.1 GCA_012798805.1 Bacteroidales bacterium | reverse complement strand
TGGTAGCTCGTCGGGCTCATAACCCGGAGGTCGGAGGTTCGAGTCCTCCCTCCGCTACAAAGAGAAAGGAAGCGCTAAAAGTGCTTCCTTTTGCTATTTATTGGGAGGACTCGAACCTCCATCGCCGTCAGGCGCCATCCCCTTGAGGGGTGTCATACATAGTATGACGGGGTGATTATAACCCTTCGGGTGCATCAGCACCCGAGTCCTCCCTCCGCTACTAGAAAAAGGAAGCGCTAAAAGTGCTTCCTTTTGCTATTTATTGGGGGGACTCGAACCTCCATCGCCGTCAGGCGCCATCACTATTCATTTATATTTGTTTCTCCCGAGGCATTCTCTTCCGAGACATCCTCTCCGATACCCTTGATGTTTTTGGTGAGGCGTTGGACCACTTTGAAGTGGGAGAGAAATTCTCCGGCAAAGACTCTTATTACGGTATATGCGGGGATTGCAATCAACATACCGATAACTCCGCCAACATATCCTGCAATCAGTATCACTATAAAAATTTCGAGCGGGTGAGCTTTGACGCTGCTCGAATAGATAAAGGGCTGGAAAAGGTAGTTGTCGATCAGCTGGGTGGTAAGCATCACTCCGAGTGTCAGCAACAAAAAGGGGAGGACGGGGCCTGCGTCAGGTGTACTATAGTGTGCCATAAGCGCTGCCAGCACACCCAATAGTTCGCCGGTAAGCGGACCTACATAAGGGATTACATTTAGCACTCCCGATGCAAATGCCACCATAACCGCCAGGTCGAAGTCAAATCCTGCAATGAAGTAGAGTCCGATGGTGTTGAGAATGGTAATCAGAATTGATTCAATGAAAATACCGGTAAAATAGCGTCTCAAAAGATGTTCTGCCGAAGAAAGCGCTCTTTTCATATTGGCCTCGTATTTATCGGGCACTAACGCATTAAGCATATTGCCTACCAGGTTTCGCTCCTGCAGGAAGAAGAAGGAGATGAAGACCACCGAGAAGATACCTATTGCCAGATCTACCGTAAAGGAGGCAATTGAGGAGAAGGCACGGGTAAAAATAGATATGCTGGTGCTTTCCTTAACCTGTTCAATAAGATAGGCTTCTATACGGAAATCCTCTCCAAGGGAGGGGAAAAGAGTAGTCAAGCGGTAATTGAGCTTTGTAAAGGGTTCGGAGATGTTAGCCAGCAGGTTGTCAAAGTCTATCTGGCCTATAGCGCTTACAATCCTCATTATGATAGGGGTGAGGAAGAAGAACACAAGTCCTATCGCAGAAAATATGGCAAGCAGAGTTATTGCGGAAGCCAGCCAGTTTGGAATGCGGAACTTTTTGATGGAAAATGAGGTCAGCAGAGTGGCAAGTGGCTTACCTATAAGAAATATAACAGCTGAAATAAGCAGATACCAGACAATCTCGCTAAAATACCAGACGAGAAATGCGATTAATGCAACAGTGACTGCGATGATGATATATTTCGCGAGTTTATTCATCCGGCATTATGGGATTTCAAAAGAAGTTAGCTATTATTTAAAAACAAGCCGGTACTGAGACCGGCTCGCATATAATTGGTCGAAATAACTATAGTTCGTCAAAACTTACATCAGTGAAAGAAGCCGGAGTGGCAGGCTGCTCTTTGTCGGGCTCCGCACTATTTTCGTCACCTTTTCTTTCAGGGATAGGACATTCTCTCCTTATAAACTCAATGACTTCCTGTAGCCCTTCGGAAAACTTGTCAAAGTCTTCCTTATAGAGGAAAATCTTGTGTTTGTCATAGACAAATCTTCCATCTTTTTCCACCCTCCTTTTGCTTTCAGTAATAGTAAGATAATAGTCATTACCTTTTGTGGCCTTGACATCAAAAAAATATGTCCTTTTACCGGCTCTTACAGGCTTGGAATAAATATCGTCGCCAGAGCGCCCCTTCTGTCCTGCATTTTCAAAATCTTCGTAGTACATATCAATTTTTTTAAAATTCTTTCACAAAGATAAATTTTTATTTTGATAGTAAAGGTTATATTTGCAAATATTTAAGAAAATAAAGAATGCTGACCAGAAGATTGCTCCGTGTAAAAGCGTTTAAAGTTCTTTTTTCAAATATGGCGCAGGAGGCACCCTCTATAGATAAGATGAAAAAAGAACTGCGGTTTTCCTGTGAAAAGACACAGGAGCTCTACTGGTTTTTGCTTAGTATATGTAACTCGTTGGTAAATGTTGCCAGGGAGAGGATAGAGGCCGGCAAGAGAAAATACAGGGCAACACCGGAGGAGGCAAATCCCAATTACAGGTTTGTGAATAACACATTTGTGGAATTGCTTTCCCGAGATGAGGAGATGGTTAAATTCTGCCGGAAACGGGGTCTGGTGTGGAGCGATTATGACTTTGTGGTCAAAAGGATCTTTAGGTCCATAGCCGCAAGTGATTATTACAAAGAGTATATGGCCTCGCCGGAGAGCTCATTTGAGCGTGACTGCGACCTTTTTATCGATATTTTTTCTAATGAATTCGAAGATAACGAGGAAATTGCCGGCATTATAGAGGAACGCTCACTCTACTGGCTGGATGATATAACATTTGTGCTGGATGAGATCATTCGCAATATTGGCAAAATGCGTTTTACGCGTAAAAATGTTTTTCCAGTACAGAAAGCTGAGGATCTCCGGTATGCGTTGACATTGCTTGAAGAGTCTTTTCTGCGATATAAGGAATACTCTTTGCTTATTAGTGAAAATATTAAAAACTGGGATCTTGACCGACTGGTTTCCACTGACAAGACCATAATCATTATGGGTATAACGGAGGCGGTGGTTTTTGAAACTATTCCCGTGAAGGTGACCATCAATGAATATGTGGAGATTTCCAAATATTTTGGTACTCCAAATAGTCGTATCTTTGTCAATGGTCTTCTTGACAGTATCATCCTGAAGAAACTAGATACAGGAGAGATAGTCAAGAAGGGTAGGGGACTCCAAGATGGCAGAGAACAAAAGAAATAAATTATTAAACTCAATTTCATATGAATTTTTTGACAATTTTCCCCATGCAGGCAAATGCCGCTCCCAAAGCGGGAGGTAGTTACACAATGTTAATTATGCTCGCCCTCATCTTCGTGGTAATGTGGCTCTTTATGATCCGTCCACAGAAGAAAAAACAGAAAGAACTGGACCAGTTCCGTGACAATCTGAAAAAAGGCGACAAAATTATTACTGTAGGGGGTATCTATGGCACAGTAGATGAAGTTAAAGAGAATAAAATTCTCATCGAGATTGATAAGGATGTTAAGATCTTCGTAGACAAGGCTTCTATTGTAAAGGATCCTGCAGCGTAAGAGACTCTGCAGATATAAGTAACTATTATTATGACCGCTGGTGACAAAAAAGGTCTAAAAAAGCGTAAGGGGAGAGATTGGATATCACTAATTCTCTCTCTCCTCCTGGCTTTTTTTATCTGGCTTGTTCACAATTTTTCAAACGATTATTCTGCATATCTGCGTTTTCAGGTAAAGGCAGTTACCAATATTGAGGGTCATCAACCCGAAGCCGTAGCTGATGAGATCCTTCTTTTAAGAGGACGGGCTACAGGTTTTTATATTATCCGTAACAATCGTCGCGGCTCAGTACCCCAAATAACCCTGGAAATACCACCTGAATTATTTTCTCCCGTAGCAGAAACCTCTGATCGTTTTGTTGTTTCAGCGAATGAACTTAAAGACAAACTTTCGGCAAATCTTTCAGGCGAGATTGATGTCGATTTTATTGAGACCGGCACACTAACATTCACATTTCCGGAGCAATCGCACCGCAAGGTTCCTGTCGTTCCTCTTATTTCAGTTGTTTACAAGAGGCAATATACAAATGTGGGAGATATTGTCGTTTCTCCCGATTCAGTATTGATTTACGGCAACACGGAGGATATTGTAAACATCCATTCGGTTAATACTCTTCCTGTCAATCTGGTCAATGTTGACAAATCAATTCAGGGAGTTACCGGACTTGAAACTATCCGTGATGTCAGGATAGATTGTAAAGAAATACGGTATTTCATCAAAGTGGACAGATATGTAGAGGTTTCAGGTCTGATGAGTGTTAAAGTTAATAATTTACCGTCGAGATACTCGATAGTCCTGATCCCCTCAAGAGTGAAATTTACCGCAAGAATACCCTTTACAACTAAGAATGATGATATATTTGATGATATATCACTCAATATGGATTATAATACATTCATTCGTCAGAAGAGCTCAAAGGTAATCCCGACGCTTGAAAAGGGTGATACGGAAATTTATTCATATTCGCTCGATCCTCCGATGATTGAAGCGGTACTTACACATGAAAGATGAAAAATAGCAGCGTCATATTGTGTACGGGAGGAATTGGTAGCGGAAAATCTTATATCATCAAGGTTTTCAATGCTCTCGGTATACCTTCTTATGATGCTGATTCCAGAACAAAAAGCCTATATGATACCGACAGCAAGCTTCTGGAGAGTATCAATGCAATAGCAGGAGGCGATGTGGTAAAGGAAGGTAAGCTCCAGCGTGCCGCATTTGCAGCAAAGATTTTTTCAGATCCTGAGATGCTTGCCAAGGTAGAGTCAGTTGTGCATCCTGCCGTTATGGAAGATTTTCGGAAATGGAAAGAGATGCAACAGAGCGATATTGTGCTGATGGAGTCGGCTATTTTACTCGAAAAACCCTCTTTGCTCTCCAATATTGACTATGTTTTGGTAATTCATGCCCCTGAAGAATGTCGGATAGAGCGTGTAATGGCACGCGACAATATTTCCAGGGAGCAGGTCCTACAACGTATGGCCAATCAGTGGAGTGATAGCCGTCGACTTGAAATGGCTGATTTCTCCATAGAAACTAATGATCGCGATTCTATTATTGCCAAAGTTATAGAAATTATTCAAATCATAAGAGATGGCAAAAGGTAAGTGGATTGGCGGAATTCTTGGTTGGGTTATTTTTGGACCCATCGGCGGGCTGATCGGCTTTTTGATCGGCTCTATGGCTGATATGGGTTCCAAACTCCTTGAGTCGGACGTTGATAGGGGAACTCCGTACTCAGGAACCCATAAGAGTGGTCCACGCCGTCCCTCATCTGCCCAGGAGCGCTATGTTGGTCAGCGCAACAGTTTTATTGTAAGTCTGTTGATACTCTCAACAGCAGTCATCAAGGCTGACGGAAAATATCTTAAGAGCGAGCTTAATTATGTGCGTGAGTTTATACGCAGAAATTTTGGTGATGCAGCGGTTCCTGAGGCTATGGAGATCCTAAAAGGTCTCAAGGATAAACAGATCAATATCTATGAGGTAGGTGGACAAATCCGCCAGTATATGAACTACTCGCAGCGGATGCAGCTTTTCCACTATCTGGTCTCTCTGGCACAATGTGACGGTAATGTTTGTCAGGCAGAAATAGATGTTCTAAGGAGTATTGCATCAGCCATGGGCATTTCGACAGCAAATGCCAATTCAATACTGGCCATGTTTGAAAAGAGCATAGAGTCTGCCTACACCGTGCTTGAAATAGATAAAAACGCTACTGAAGAGGAGATCAAAAAGGCCTATAAGCGTCTTGCCATGAAGCATCACCCCGACAAAGTGGCTACACTTGGTCCGGATATTCAGAAGAGTGCGGAAGAGAAATTCAAGAAAGTGCAGGAGGCCTATGAGACCATCAAAAAAGAGCGTGGAATGAATTGACACGAAGAGATTTATTAATGATATGGAAAAGACAGACCTAAAAAAGATTTTATCGGTATCGGGACAGCGCGGATTGTTCCTTTATCTTTCACAGGCCAGAAATGGTGTAATAGTAGAGTCATTGGAGACTAAACAGAGGACCACCTTTGGTTCATCTGCCAAAATCTCCTCTATGGCAGATATTTCGGTTTATACTACTTCTGAAGATGTATCCTTAAAGGAGATATTCACCGGCATGGCACAGAAACTCCAGAACGGCCCTGCGATGAGCTCCAAGGAGGATCCCAAAAAAATCAAGGCTTTTTTCAGAGAAGTGCTTCCCGAATATGACGAGGATCGCTTCTATGTTTCACATATGAAGAAGATACTTGAGTGGTATAATCTGCTTCAAAAGTTTGCCTCTCTTGAATTTGTAGAAGAGGAAGAAGAGGAAGAAGCAGAAACAGAAGAGACTCCTTCGGAGGAAACTCCATCCGAAGAAGCCTAGTCAATGAAAAAAATCCAAATAATCTCGCTGGGTTGCTCCAAAAATAGGGTTGACTCGGAACATTTGATGAAACAACTCGCCGCATCGGGTTATACCCTGGTGCCGGAGAGCGTTGATCTTGTGGTAGAGCCGGTCGATTGCGTTGTGATTAATACCTGTGGATTTATCAAAGATGCCAAGGAGGAATCCATCGAGACCATTTTCAGGGCTATAGAGGCTAAGAAACGCGGTGTTACCGGTAAACTCTTCGTATTTGGCTGCCTTTCGCAGCGCTATAGGGAGACTCTGGTAGAGATGATACCTGAGGTGGATGGATTTTTCGGATTATTTGATTATGAAAGTCTTCTCTCGGCCCTTGGGGCGAAATACACCCCGGAGCTACAGCAGCAGAGGATTTTGACCACACCCTCGCATTACGCTTACCTCAAAATTTCCGAAGGGTGCGACCGAAGTTGCTCTTATTGTGCAATCCCGATGATTCGCGGTCCCCATAGCTCGGTGCCGGAAGAAGAAGTGCTGAAAGAGGCGCGTAATCTGGCGCAGATGGGTGTCAAGGAACTTATCGTAGTGGCTCAGGATACTACCTATTATGGGCTCGATCTCTACCGAAAGCGTACTCTCGCAGCTTTGCTGGAAAAGTTATCCCTTATTGACGGCATAGAATGGATTCGGCTCCACTACTCTTATCCGGCAGGATTTCCGGAAGATGTGCTCAGATTGATGGCGGAGAATCCCAAAATTTGCAAGTATATCGATATTCCGCTTCAGCACTCTTCGGATAAGGTGCTGAAAATGATGAGGCGCTCGGTTGATGGTCGCCAGACCCGTGCTTTGATTGAAAAGATGCGTAAAATGGTGCCCGGAGTGGTCCTGCGTACCACAATGCTTGTGGGCCACCCTGGCGAGGGTAAGCGTGAGTTTGAGGAACTGCTTGACTTTGTGCGCGAGAGTCGTTTTGAGCGTCTTGGAGCCTTTACTTATTCGGAAGAGGAGGGGACCTTCGGTGCGCAAAACTATAAGGATAGTGTCAGTCGGAAGGTTAAAGAGGAGCGTTACGAGCGCCTGATGGAGCTTCAGTCCGAAATATCGCTAGAATACAACAGATCACGTATAGGTTCGCAAGAGCAGGTGATTGTGGATTCTTTTACAGATGGAGTCTATGTGGGTCGCAGTATGAGCGAATCTCCTGAGGTGGATGGCGAAATCCTCATCGGAGCCTCCGAGATGGATGAACATTTTAAAGGAAAAAACCCCATCGGCCGGTTTGTAACTGTAAAGATCTTAAATGCCGATGAATATGATTTGGTCGCAGTGTGTAGTGTGTAGTGTTACGTGTTACGGGGTGCGTGTTGCAGGGGAGTTCTTAGTATGGAGATTCAATTACGAGAGTTTGCTGATTTCGTTTTGTGATAATCCCGTAGCTTTTGAGATTGATTCCAATGACACTCCTTGAGACAACAATGACTTTGCAACTTGACGAATACCTTCAGCCTTACCCTTCTCCAATCCTTCTTCTAGTCCCTCTTCACGTGCGGATTCGATAATATCATCATATGTGACCGCAAAATAATGATCGCGATATTCCTGACGCTCCTTTTCGGTAAGTCTTGTCAATGCTGCCTTGCAGATAAGATCCATGAAGTATCTCTTGATTTTATCGGAGACATCTATTGTGTCCACCGCTTCCTTAAATTCTTTATAAGTGATTCCCATTTTCCTATCAGTCATTAGTTTTAGCAAAACTAATAAACTTTCATAATCTTTCCCACTTTTGGCTATGTTTTCAATATTGACACAGGGAAGCTGCAGAGTTATGATGTGAATGAGGTTGCTGATTACTTTTCCGGTTTTCGTGTTGCACATCTTGTACTCATTTTTGATTTGACCATTTCTCTCAATCTGAAAATTGCTCAAACAGATGGTGAAAACCTTCTTGATATCGCCATACCTTTTCTTGTCTCCGCGGCTGACGGTATCACTTATGAGATCGCAATTGTAATAGATCAATCTATCAAACATGTGCCTATAGTACTGATTCTGCATTTCTATCAGGTAACGTACTCCATCCATGGTCTTGCATAGAACGTCAACAACTGACCGTTTTGCATCTTCGACTGAAGGAATAAGCTCCTTGTCTAAAAACTCAATCTCGTCAATAGGACTTTCGAGTTCATCTTTTAGAATAATGTTGATAAAACCGATAGTTAAGTCTTTGTTTTTCTCGGTTCCGAAAAGATACTTGAAACCAAAATCTGTAAAGGGATTCAAAACCGTTCCCTCCGACCACACGCTACCTTCACGTGGTAATGAATCTTTGCTCATAATGCGATAATTTTAAAGCTAAGTAAATAAAATATGGCGTAAACGCTATAATAATAAATTATAACACAAATAAAGGAAATAAAAACAATGAAAACAAACAATGGAAACAAAATTTATTCGCTACTCAGAAATAAGCTGCACTGTGCTTCACTCGATTCTATACACTCAAATTCTAAAAAAATATTTTTTTATTGAAAATAAAATCTTATTTTTAAGCGTTGAGTATCAATCGTTTGAAGTAGGAGACTTCATAACATGTTTGTGGCAAAACAGAACATAGCATTATTTCTGTTAGGGCAATCGCACATAGATTCGCTCTATCTTGCTGATATAGAGATGCTTGCCCCCCATTCAAAAACAGGTAACTTTTCCAACCATCTTTCATCTCCTGTTGGCCCCGTCGGAGCCGACAGAAGGACTCTTTTGCTTGTTGCGACGAGAAAACAAGACAAACCTTAAAATCAAATAAT
>JAAZMM010000018.1 GCA_012798805.1 Bacteroidales bacterium | reverse complement strand
TTGTGGGATGCAAAAGGAAATCTGAGATTATACTGATTTCAGTTTTTCTACAATTTCAGAAACTTTTAGAAGTTGCTGTTCACCACTGGCCAGATTTTTCAGAGTTACTGAATTTTCAGCAACCTCATTGGCTCCAACGATTGCAAGATAGGGTATTCCCTTCTTATCAGCATACTCAAACTGTTTGCGAAGCCTGGCATTATCCGGATAGATCTCACAAGCTATTCCCGCACGGCGGAGTGATGCAGCCACCGGCACACAGAAAGCAGCCTCCTTCTCCCCCATATTGGAGAAGAGTACCACCGAGGCCGAAGCGACATCTGCCGGGAAGAGTTCCAATCCCTTTAGCACATCATAAATACGGTCTGCACCGAAAGAGATACCCACTCCTGACATATTGGGAAGGCCGAAAATGCCGGTAAGATCATCATAGCGTCCGCCGCCACAGATGCTGCCTATTTCAAAATCAAGTGCTTTTACCTCAAATATGGCTCCGGTGTAGTAATTGAGTCCGCGTGCAAGCGAAAGATCCAGCTCTACATTCGTACCTATACCTGCTCCCTCAATCAGAGCAAACAGAGTACGAATCTCTTCTACTCCTTTCATACCAATCTCCGAAGAGGCAAGTATCTGTGCAATTCTTTCTATCTTTTCACTATTTGTACCCTCTAACAAAAGCACCGGTTTTATCACAGCTATTGCCTCGCGGTCGAGTCCACGCTCAAGGAGTTCGGCTTCGACAGCTTCAATGCCGATCTTGTCAATCTTGTCGATGGCCACAGTGATATCGATCAATTTGTCCGGATGTCCGCAAATCTGTGCAAGGCCGGAGAGGATCTTGCGATTGTTGATCTTAATACAAACGTTGACTTTAAGGCGGTTGAAAACCATCTCTACAATCTGCACCAGTTCGAGTTCATTGAGGAGCGAATCACTGCCAATGACATCCACGTCGCACTGGTAGAACTCACGATAGCGTCCTCTCTGCGGCCTGTCAGCCCTCCATACCGGCTGGATCTGATACCTTTTAAATGGAAATGTCAGCTCATTCTGATGCTGCACGACATACCTTGCAAAAGGCACGGTAAGATCATAGCGAAGCCCCTTCTCACAAACTTTCAGTGCAATTGCATTGCTACTCAAGTCCTCATTGAAATCTATTCCGGAAAAAGCATCACCTGAATTGAGTACTTTGAAGAGCAATCTATCTCCTTCCTCACCATATTTGCCGAGGAGCGTAGAGAGATTTTCCATAGCAGGGGTCTCTATGCACTGATATCCGTAATGTTTGAAGACATCCTTGATGGTATCAAAAATATAATCTCTTCCGACCATTTCGGAGGGACCGAAGTCGCGTGTTCCTTTGGGTATTGATGGTTTCTTTGCCATATGTCAGAGGTTATTTTTTCAAATATTCATCTATTGCAGCAGCTGCCTTGCGACCGGCACCCATAGCGAGAATCACGGTTGCAGCACCGGTAACGGCATCACCGCCGGCAAATACGCCCGGACGCGACGTTGCACCGAGGTCATCAGCGACGATACAGCCGTAGCGGTTGGTCTCAAGACCTTTAGTAGTATTTGCAATGAGGGGATTTGGAGATGTACCCAGAGCCATGATTACAACATCGGCCTCTATGTCGAACTCCGAACCGGCAATGGGAATAGGGCGTCTTCTGCCACTATCATCAGGCTCGCCAAGCTCCATTTTTATGCACCTGAGGCCTGTTACCCAACCCTTTTCATTGCCCAGGATCTCTACCGGACTGGTAAGCATCTTAAAGTCAATGCCCTCCTCCTTGGCATGGTGAACCTCTTCCACACGTGCCGGAAGCTCTTTTTCGGTACGACGATAGACGATAGTGGTCTCTGCACCCAATCTGAGTGCGGTACGTGCAGCATCCATAGCCACATTACCACCACCAACCACAGCCACCCTGGAGCCCGTATAGATAGGTGTATCAGCCTCTGCTGAATAGGCACCCATAAGATTGCTTCGGGTAAGGAATTCATTTGCAGAGAAGACTCCATTTAAATTTTCTCCGGGAATACCCATAAATTTGGGTAAACCTGCTCCTGAGGCAATAAAGACAGCCTTAAAATCCTCCTTGTCGAAGAGGTCGTCTATGGTAATTGTACGACCTACAACGACATTAGTCTCTATTTTAACACCGAGGGCGCGAACATTATCGATTTCGGCCTCTACAACATCCTTTTTGGGCAGCCTGAACTCCGGGATTCCATACTGAAGCACACCTCCTGCTTTGTGCAATACCTCGAAAATGGTTACTTCATATCCAAGTTTTGCAAGGTCACTTGCACATGCCAGGCCTGCAGGACCACTACCTACAATCGCTACCTTTATGCCATTCGAAGGAGCCTTGTCAGCCAATTTTATACCATTTGCACGGCTCCAATCAGCCACAAAACGCTCAAGCTTGCCAATGGCAATCGGATCCCCCTTAATACCGAGTACACAAACGCCTTCACATTGGCTCTCCTGTGGACAAACGCGTCCGCAAACTGCAGGAAGGGAACTATCTTCTGCAATTATACGGGCAGCTTCTGCAAAATTGCCGAGTTTAACCTGCTCTATAAACTGTGGTATCTTGATGGATACGGGGCAATGTGCCACACATTTGGGTTTTTTACAATTTAAACAGCGCGATGCTTCTGCTTGAGCCTCTTCTGCATTGTATCCATAGCATACCTCTTCAAAGTTAGTTGCTCTTACTTTGGGGTCTTGTTCCCTAACGGGTATTCTTTTCATATTTGGTTTCATACTATTCTCTCTTATTCGTGCAATCCAATTTTACATTTATGATCAGCCTCACTCTCTAAATCTTTGTACATGGCTTGACGGCGCATTGCCTCATCAAAGTCCACCTGATAGGCATCAAATTCGGGACCTTCTACACAGGCAAAACGAGTT
The DNA here is from genome assembly GCA_012798805.1 of Bacteroidales bacterium. Classification (GTDB taxonomy): domain Bacteria; phylum Bacteroidota; class Bacteroidia; order Bacteroidales; family UBA932; genus Cacconaster. Next base: position 13,185 of record JAAZMM010000018.1, on the reverse strand, counting down.
TTACCACCCACGGTCACGCGACAGGCACCACACATTCCGGTACCGTCCACCATAAGGGTGTTCAAACTGACAGTCAAAGGAATATTGTATTTCTTCATCGTCTTGGTGGCAAACTTCATCATAATCATGGGACCTATTGCTACAGCCTGATCATAAGTATTGCCCTCTGCCATAATTTTGTCAACCATATCGGTCACGAAACCTTTTACTCCTTTCGAGCCATCATCTGTACAGATGTACACATTATCACACACCTTTCCCATTTCTTCTTCAAAAATCAACAGCTCGCTATTCCTGGCACCAATGATCACATCCACATTTGCACCTTTGGCATGTAGATATTTGACCTGAGGATAGACCGGAGCAGTACCAAGTCCACCTGCCACAAATAAAAACTTCTTGCCCGCAAACTCTTCATCCTTCCACTCGACAAACTCCGAAGGTATTCCCAGAGGACCGACCAGGTCAGTGAAGCATTCACCCTCATCGAGGTTGCAAATCAGACGACTTGAAGCCCCCACAATCTGAGTGACGATTGTAACGGTTCCCTTCTCTTTATCATAATCACAAATGGTAAGGGGAATTCTTTCGCCCTGCTCACGCGCTCTGACGATGAGGAATTGTCCGGGCTGTGCTGCGGCAGCAAGTCTCGGCGCCTCAACCTCCATCAGGCAGATTATTGGAGTCAGAAACTCCTTTTTAACAATTTTATACATAAAGTTTATTTTAGTTATTAAAAGATGTAAATCTATATCCTCTCTTTTTCAATGTCCTGATAATCTCATCCAGACGCTCATATAAACGATCGGTGCGCTCTGCACTAATGCCGGGATGAATCAGGATTATAGCTCCTCCAAGGCCCTTGTCCTTTTCAAATGCGTATAGTCCATCGATCAGCTGTTGTGAAGATTTGTAATTCTTCATTCCGGGTGTCGTGTAGTCGGCCGGAGTGCCTGTGCCGGGAGTATAATTGAAAGTTTTCAGTCCGTATGCATTTAGCAGAGCTACATTCTCCCTATTGTAGTGTTCGTAGGCAGGAATGTACCACAAGGCATCTTTATATTCGATGCCAAAAGAGGCAAGTGCCTCGAAATTGCGACGGATATCCGTAATAATGCTGTCAGTACTCATAAGGGTCGGCCTCCTGGCTCCCCAATCTGCCATAAGCACGTGATTGTCGGAATGAGCACCAAGATAATGGCCTTCGGAAATTATTCGCTCAATGATTGCTTTGTGCTCCGGCTTGCGCAAACAGTTGCCGGTAAGGAAGAAGCCCGCTTTTATTTTATTCTTTTTGAGAGTATTCAATACGGATTCGGCTCCGTTAAACTCTGTGTCTGCGGTAAACACCAAATATATATCTTTACTATCCGGATTAACTCTGATTACTGCCCCATAATCATCTTTGAGTGTTTCAGGAGCACTTTTAAGGGCGTTGCCGCGACCTTCGAGTGATGCGAAATAATAAGTCAGACCTGCCGTACCATCCATAGTGGGCTCATTGGAGGCGTAGTCTCCAATATCATCATGATATACGGCAATCCCCTTGTTGAAAAGAGCAAACTCATCAGGTTTGGTAAGCGAAAAACCGGCTCTCTCTTCAAAGAGAATATTATAAATGGGACCATCAATAAGACCTCCATAGGTATTGTCGCCATTTACCAACAAATAAGAGGAATGGGGATCGGAAGGAAAGTCATAGCCCTCAACCGGAGCCTCGGGATAGCCGCAAATCATAGTTGTACCCCACGGATTACAACCCAGGAGCCAATCTCTCAGCGCTGTTTCCATCTCCTTAAATTGGGTATCACCTGTAGCCTCTTCATAAAGACGTGCCTGAGTAACGGCAGCGGAGGTGAGATTATTGGAACACCATAGATATGGCACTCCGTGCATAAATGGCTCGTCACCTGCTCTATCGCGGAGATATTGCAGTCCCTGCCTCATATATCCGGCAAATTCGCTGCTAATCTCTTTATCATCGCTTGAGGCAAGGAGGTAGTGACCCAGGTTGATGAAGGGATACCATTGGTAATGGTGATACTCCTTACCGGGGCCGCGTCCGCGTTCCATCCAGGGAGAAACCGGCTCCAGTTCGCCCCAATAGGCTGCCTGTTTCTTCCAGTACTCTTCTCCATTAAGAGAATAGATTGTGGCTGCCGCCAGCTCAATATCATCCACCCAGGTATCCTCTTCATAGAAATAGGGGGAAACCACGCAAGCGGTCTGTGTGTTGCCGGGAAATTCAAGCGCAAAGTCATATGCATCCTGCACTTTAGCCTCAATTTTGGCCGCAAATTCGGGATAATATTCCCTTATCACATCGGCTCCAAGGCTGAAAGTAGAGGCAAATTTGCCCGCAGCAGAGGAGACTCCCGTAGTCCTGTTGACCTTTTTATGAGCAATCTGAGGCTTTCCGGTCACGAAATAGACAGGTCTGCCCTTGCCCGGACCATATCCGTAATCTACTGTATCGCGGTGAGGAAGACGAAAACCGGCATGATCGCGGTCATCTGCAATCTGATAATACATCTCTCGGGGAGCAGGATTCATCTTATCCAGCCAATCCAATCCCCATTTTACCTCGTCAAGAATATCGGGAATGCCGTTTGGTCCTTTACGTCCCCTTGCATCGTAGAGATCTTTAAAAACGCTTTTATCTTTCGCATATTTATATGCAAAAGCCATCTGATAGATAGTTGTGGCAGAAGTAGTTGTATATTGAAGATAGTCGGTGGCATCATGCCAGCCACCTGTGACGTCAATCTTCTGACCGCTCTTTGTGGGATGATATATGATGTAGCCATCGTGCTGGTGACAAAGAGTATCGGTGTAAGGATTGTCCCCGCAACGCTGCTGACGCATATAGATCAGTAAATAGTCTGCAATACCGTCATAGACATCTGTACCAATGCGAAATACAGGCGATTTGGTCCCATTTGTGGTAATATAATAAGAACCCTCGGAGGTAACAGGTGAAAAATCAAGTCTGAAGGCACTTTTCATTGCCCATTTTGAGGCATTAGCCTTAAGACCGCTACTCTTGAAGACAATTTCATCAGTGATGGCATCACGAACATCAAACTCAGATGAGGCCTCGTCCATGGAAATTAATACAGCAACCTTAATATCATCAGGAAGATAACCAACCTGATTGATACGCACCCAGGACTGTGCTCCCATAGTGCAAGCCAGAAGCAAAACAATAGCTGATAAAAAGAGTTTTTTCATAAAAGCAGTATCTGTCAGTGGGCATTATTTTAATAGCCCGTAAAGGTACTGCTTTTTTCTTTAATCTGACAATCTGATCGCCTCAACAGCTCTTTTTAAGGAGTCCGTATAGCCCTCACGACTCAACATGCCCTCCATTGAGAAGAAACAGATCCCATCAGAACCGCCATTTTCGGTGTAACCGATAAACTCCTCTATCCTTTCGGCGGGCACATGACCGACAAAAAGACCTGAACAGAGTACTGCCTCATTACCTGCAGCACGAAGTGCCTCAACTCCCTCTCTGGTAGCAAGTTCCACCCATTCATCTTCCACATCATAAAACTTGTGGTATATCATCGGAAAGATATAATCGAGATTGCGGAAATTGGGCCAATCCTGTCGCACAAGCTTCCTGGACTCGTAAGGAGAAGCAAATACCGCCGCTGAAGCCACCTTACCACAAGCTTTTATCTCCCTGGCTATCTCCGATGCCATCTCCGACATACGATCATAACGGAACTGCATCCAGGCCTGATCGGAGGTAGGATCTTCAATATCCATCGGATCAACACCGGTCTGCTCCTTGAAGGCAGCTCTGCACTCATCACAGTAGCAGAAGTCCCACAAAGGATAGACTTTGTCCTGCACCACTCCCCTCGACTCATGCAAACCATAAGGCAGAATTGCATCGGGATATCTGATAAAATCCATATGGATGCCCGTAAGACCCTCCACCTGCGCTATCTCTCTTACTCTATCCTTTAAATACTCTGTGACCTCGGGACGGGTAGGACAGAGAAATCTGTAATGTTCTCTGTTATAGAGCTTGATATCAGCACAAGACTTCCCTTGCGCATTCACCTGATACCACTCCGGATGAGCCTTTCTCAGACTCAACTCCACCCTGTTGGTAGTCCACATCCAGGCATGAAGCTCAATACCGTATTTCTTTGCATAGACTACGGCATTTTCAAGTATGATAATAGCGGCATCATCGCGAAAAGAGGCGCTATCCCCAATTACCTCCGGCCTGCCACCGTGGCACTCGAGGATAATCGCATCTATTCCTACGCGGGCAGCTTCGCTAAAATATTGCTCAAGCTGCTCCTCGCTCATTGTGGTACGGCCGGAAAGCCAGGCCCATACCTTGAATTGGTCCTTTTTCACATCATTGCAGGATACAAAAAGTGACAACAATGCCATAAGGACAACTGTTTTTATCACAGAAGTCTTCACGGCAAACCTATTTTTTCTCCTCTTCGGCTACTTTCTCTTCTGCTGTGTAACCCAGTTTAACTATGGCTGCAGCGAGCTTTTCCTTATCTGTCTTTGTAGCGTCATATTTAATGTAGATGGTCTGGTCCTCGAGATTGACCTTGAGATCTCTCACACCTTTCTCGTAAGGGATATTTCCCTCTACTTTCTTGACGCAACCCGCACAGTCAATGCTGCTGACAAAGGTCACTTCAGCTATATTTTCCTCTCTCTTTTTTCTGTTCTGCGCATCAGCGTTAAATGAGAACATTGCTACTATTACAACTGCAAGGAGGATTTTTATAAATTGTTTCATGGTAATTGATATGTTATAGTTAGATGATTAATATTTAATGGTTTTCGGTTGTATGACTAACGTTTTAAAATAATTACACATTATTTCCAAATTGTGAGGCGGAGACCGACATAAATCTTAATACCCGAGAGCGGGCCCCAGATAGCACTCGCATTGAAGTCTTCTGAAAAAGGCTTGTCTGCATTGAGAATTGCATTTTTCTGGCGGTAATTTCCGAGATTTTCACCACCCACATATAGATCTATGCCTCTGAATTTACGGGTAATTTGAGCGAAGAACATCGGATATATAGGCGAGAAATACTCTCCATCCTTCTCTATTACCTTATCCTGACCTGCCATGAAATTGGGCAGTTTGGTCTTACCGTTTAGCTGTGCGGTAAAGTCAAAAGTCCATTTGTTCATAGCAGTAGCGTACTGGAGATTTAAAACTGCCTTGAAACGGCTTGTAAGGGGTCTTTCAACCAAACCTTGCCCCTTCAGAGTCACCTTTGCATCAGTATATCTAAATGTGGTAATGATGTTGAATCTCTCTATCGGATCCACTGAAAAGTCCACTTGATAGGTATTGGTAAAAGACTTTCCGTCAAGATTGTAAACCAGTGCCTGCACTATATCGAATTCCTGGTCCACTATTACCTGTTTGAGAAAATCGTTTCTGAAGTAGTCGAAACTGAGATAGGTATTGTTTTCATATCCGAAGGGGAGATAGAATGTGATGTTACCACCATAAGTCCAGGCATCCTCCAGCAAATTCTTTTGGTCACCACGAATGGGATCCAAATTGATAATCCTGCCGGTAGAAAAGATTCCTATGTTGTCCGCAAATATGTTGGCAGTCCTAAATCCTCTTCCTCCGAGGAGTCTGAAAATTATATCATCGGTAAAGGAGTATTTGAATGTAACTCTTGGTACGAAAAGGAAGCCATGTATATTGTTGTAGTCGCCCCTAAGGCTTCCCACAAGTGTCACCTTATCATCAAGAGTGTAGTTATACTCGCCATATAATCCAACCGATTTCTCCCTGCGGTTAAGACCCAGAGAATATACAAATTGCTCCGCTGAGGGGACGGGAGTAAATATATGGGTCCTGTTATCTATCACATGTTCCCGAAACTCATCATCCTGTCCTGAAAGTCCTATTGAAATACGGTGATAATCGTTAAGTTGATTTTGGTAAATGAGATTGAGGAAGAGAGACTTCTGAGTACCGACGTATGTTTTCAATCCATATTTGGAATCTAAATCGTGATAGTTGTAATCAGCTACAACTGCAATATTGTGGCTATTCTCCTCATTAAGGGGAATTCCTATTTTGAAATATCCGTTTATACCCTTATTGTTTATTCGCGAACCCCAAAATTCACTTGTCAAAGGATTGTCCTCCCTTTTGAATTCCATTTGTCCGGCAAGACGGTCATCGGCTAGTGCTCTTACACCAAAACGAATCTGAAGGCCGCTGGGATTGTAATAGAGCCATCTGTTGGAAAGATTAAATTGGGTGGCCTGAGGTTCATCCCTGAAGCCGTCATCATTGTGATCAATACTCTTGAGTACTGAAGATGCATGAGCGAGGATCACGGTACTCCACTTCTCGTTGAGTTGCAGAGAAGAGGCAATATTGCCCTCAACCATCGCATGGCTGCTGCCGAAGAGCTGCAGGAAGAAGGGAACCTCATCTGTGGGTTTGCGGTGCTCCATATTGATCTGCCCCGTGATGGCCTCAAGTCCGTTGATTACCGAAGAGGGACCTTTTGCTATCTGGATGCTCTCGAGCCATTGCCCGGGAACATAGGTCAGACCGAAGGGAGATGCAAGACCTCTCATTACCGGCCTGTTCTCATCCAGCAGCTGTGTGTAGGTACCCGCAAGGCCGAGGAGTTTAATCTGGCGAGCTCCGGTAATGGCATCCGAGTAGCCCACCGTTACGCTGGCGGAGTTTTCAAAGCTCTCTGCGAGATTACAACAAGCCATTTTGCAGAGACCTGCAGCAGTGATCACTTCAGTTCTTACCGGTTTTATACGGGAAAGGGTATTGGTAAGCTGTCTAGAGGTAACTACAGCCTCGTCCACCTCATTTTCTCCCATAAGGAAGAATTCTCCCGAAGGGATGCCGGGGTCCACTATAAGCGTATCTTTTGTATAACCAACGTAAGTAGCCACCATTGTGGTTCTTTTATCAAGGTTGATGGTAAATTGACCGTTTTCGTCACTCTCTATAAGCTTTGCCTTCTCGATGAGATAGATTTGTGCAAATGGAAGCGGCTCTGTCTTGCCGTCACTTCTTCTGTAAAAAATTGAACCCTTGAAATCCTGCGCAAAAATTGCTGTGCAGAAAAGGATTAAAATTGCTGAAAAGAATGCTTTTCTCATTGTTTTAATATTGTTTTTATTCTGTTCTAAATTGAAAATGGTTTATGGAATAAAATGCATACACCAACGGCAAGCGTGGGGCCACCAATGCGACCTCACGATAATACCGGAGAGCTGCAAATCACAACCTCCAAACAGAAATAGAAGAAAGCAGAACTCCGACCTTTGGCGGAGTGAGAAATCTCGAAATGAACTCGACTGTAGTGAAAGAAATAGTCATTAGCTCATCATAAAGCAGAGGAACTGCAATATGTTGATTAAACCATCCCGAATCTTCATCCTGCAGACGCTCCTGTTCGGAGGTAACCGCAAATACATCAGTACTGCAGCAATCACCGCTACAATCTGTATAATGGAATGGATGATCTTCACATTGACTATCACAACAGTCATGATGATCGTGAATATGATCGTGAATCGACTCGCAAGAGACATCGCCCATCATCAGGAATAAATTCGTAGTTCCTTCAGCCCGGCATTTATGCACCCCAAAGCCCACAAACCCCATAATATAGAAGATCGTGAAGAGCACACAAAAAATATGTTTTACGAGTTTTTTCATCGCAACAAAAGTAAAAATTATATGTATATTTGCAAAATATATTAGCTATCAAATCAAAGGTTTTCATATGAAAGATTTTCTTAAAGTACTTTTGGGCTCATTTTTGGGTACCATCCTCGCCTTTTTGGTGTTTGGCATTTTCACAATCATTCTACTTGTCGGCATCGCATCATTAGGTTCTTACGATGAACCGATTATTGCAAAAGAGAGCATATTGCTTCTCGATTTCAAGACACCTATATCTGAACAAAAGGGTGACAAGTTTACTATGAACCCAATTACCGGAGACATCGATGTGACCGGTAGTGTACCGCTTCATTCTTTTGTACGAGCAATTGACATTGCTGCCGAAGATCCCGGAATAAAGTTTATCTATATGACTCCCGAGAACCTCAAGATGGGGATTGCTCAGACAGAAGAGATTCGAGATGCCCTTAAACGGTTCCGTTCTTCCGGCAAGGCGATAGTCTCCTACTCCACTGAGTTTAGAAACGACAACTACTATCTCGCTTCTGTCGCAGACAAAATAATATTCAATCCCTTCGGTGAGGTTTTCATCCTGGGGTTGAGCTCAAATATGCTGTTTTTCAAGGATCTTCTCGATCGAATCGGAGTCGACATGCAGCTTATAAGACATGGAAAGTATAAAGCCGCGGCTGAACAATTTGTCCAAAATGAGATTAGTCCTGAAAACCTTGAACAAAACAAGAGGATGCTCAATTCCATCTGGAATGGCCGGTGTGAAGAGATTGCAGAGTTTAGGGACTTCACTTCAGAGCAGTTCAACTTTTGGATTGATAATCTCGAATTCCAGGATGCCTCCAGTGCACTTGAAAGGGGGCTTGTTGATGAGTTGTGGTACATTGACCAAGTGGAAAAATATCTTTGCTCTCTCTTCGGAGTCACTGACTCAAAAGATCTCAAATTTACCCCAATCTCCAAATATGCTGCAGCACGTATTAAGCCTGAACACCGCATCAAAGAAAAAATCGCGGTACTCTATGCTGACGGAGAAATAGTTGTGGAGGGAAAAGATAAGCAAATCTCCGGCATTAAATTTTCCAAAACTCTCGAAAAAGTGAGAAAAGATTCCACCATCAAAGCTGTAGTACTCAGGGTAAATTCTCCTGGAGGTAGTGCAAAGGCTTCAGAAATGATACATCGCGAACTCTGTTTGTTGAAAGAGGTAAAACCGGTAATTGCAAGTTATGGTGACTATGCCGCATCCGGCGGATATTGGATTTCAGCTAAAGCTGATAAGATATTTACCAATAAATCCACCCTAACCGGATCTATCGGAGTATTCGCGCTCATTCCCAACGCCAGCAAAGTGCTGAGAAAAAACCTTCATCTTCACACAGTAACAATCACTACCAATACACATAGTGATGCAATGAGCGGTATTCGCGCTCTCGACAAGGCTGAAATAGAGTATATGCAGAAATCTGTGAGCAAAATCTATAATGACTTTACCGCTCTCGTCGCAGAAGGCAGGAATATGAGTGTGGAACAGGTTGATATAATAGGTCAGGGCAGAGTATGGTCAGGTAGTGATGCTCTGGATATAGGACTTGCAGATATGGAAGGAGGATTGGTTGATGCCATAGCATATGCAGCTGAAATGGCCGGTCTATCAAAGTACCGCATTGTGGAGTATCCTCAAATTAAAAGCACACTGGAAAAACTTATGGAATCCATGTCGAAAACAGGCGCGGATCTGGAGACTCTGGCCGATCCTTTCAATTATATAGAGAGAGCTTACTCGCGTTTGAAAGAGGAAACCGGAGCAGTCAACTATGCCCGTCTGCCAATAGTTTACGATATCAAGTAAGGGAAAAATAAAAAATAAATAGGGTCACACTTTTGTGATCGAAACAATCTGTTTGGTGGCCGCTGTGATTTTCCAGCGGTCATCAATTCTTTTACCCACGATGCAAACAATCTGTTCCTCCCCTTTTTTATCAAGAGTAGTTACAACAATCTGACGCTTCTTTTCCTCCACATCAAGTTTGAGGTCGATAAAAAAGTCACTTAATTTTTTAAAACCCTTCATACCGAAAGGTCTGAAGCGGTCGGCGGGCTGCCACCTGCGACATTTGAGAGGAAATTTCAGTAGTCTGCCGTCCACATAAAGAGTCCCTTCAGGGGCCTTTTTAGGATCGAATCCGACCGGTTTTGCAAAGACTTTAATGGAGACCTTAAGATCATCATAATCCTGATTACCCGAATATACCTTAAGATACTTTCTATCTTTAACAAGGATATGTGTGGGAGATAAAAATGTCTTACCACTCTGGCCTTTAAGCGCCTCTGCTATCTGAGCCATCTGAGTCTCATTAAACCCATACTCCTCCAGTATCATATAAAGCCACCAGTTGATGCTTTTCTCACTCTTGAGAGCCTTAATGTCGATCTGCAACACTCCTTCTTCCATACGATAGAGACTCCCTTCCTTCGATTTATAGAGCTGATCCAGCACTTCCGAGATCTCGGAAAAGCGCGTCATAGATGTGCTGATTGTCTGCAGGAAAGAGGGGTTTATTTTCTCAAAATGAGGAAAGACCTCATTGCGGATACGGTTACGATGGTAGTGCGATTCCTTGTTGGTAAAGTCCTCCCGATAGGGAATATTTTGTGAAATAACGTAGTCGCTGATATCGCTCCTGGTAACAGATAGCAAGGGACGGATTATGGGACCGTTAGTACGCGGGATGCCCGTTAACCCACGAAGACCCGTACCTCTGAGAAGATTGATCATCAAAGTCTCTACGCTGTCATTCAGATTGTGTGAAATGGCGACAAAATCCATCGATTGCTCCTTCAATAAGGAGAAAAACCACTCATATCTCAGGTCGCGCGCCGCCATCTGTGTAGAGATTGATTGCTCCTGCGCAAACTTGTGGGCATCAACCCTTGTAGAGTAAAAGATAACGCCGTGGTTTTTGCACCAATCGCGCACCATCTCTTCATCCAGATCACTCTCAACTCCCCTTAATGAGAAATTGACATGTGCAATCCGAAAAGTGCAGGGTACTGTGGTATTAAGAAAAAGATTAGCCATACACATAGAATCCATTCCCCCACTAACTCCAACAAGTATCAATGGATTCTCTACGCCGGCGGTAAGAGAGCGCAATTCTATGTCAAATCGCTCCTGCACTATCCTTAGTTATTTTTTACTTCCAAAAGTGTAAGAAAGACCTACGCTAAAAAGTTCCTTAAATTGTACTCCCGGTATCTTTATAGTCTTTCCATTTTCATCGAGAACCAAGTTGCCCTGCTTATCGGTCTTGTCGATAAAACGGATGGTATCATCATAGATAAGGTTGGTCCTGATGGATACCGAAAAAAACTTGGTAATCTTGGCATCTGCATTTACATCCCAATAGACCTTAACATTCTGAGGCTTGTTCAGATAGTCAGAGAAGAGAGTAAGCGAAGAGACCACTTTGAAATTTTCAACCTCTATCTTTCCATCAACTTTTATTTGGGCACCAAGCTCAAATTTGCAAAATTGATCTTCAGCATTACCATATTTGGCACGAAGCTCCTTATTCTTTACCATCACTAATTTCCCTGTAAGCGGGGCAAAGTTGATGGATAAATTGTCGTATGGCTTATAGTCCACACCAAAACCGAGTGACACATAGGCGGGAGTAAAAAAGTCCGCAACAAAATTGCCCTTATTATCGTAACCTTTGGCAAATTGGGTTCTGAGGTTGAACAAAGCCGAAGCATATAGCGTCTCGACAGCTTTGTATCCCACTTTACTATCTAAGATGAATCTATCATCACTCTTTTTATAACCGTCATCAAAAGATTGTATAAAACCATAACCCACCTGAAGCTGATTGTCCCATATTAATTTATCGCGCTTGTAATTGGCATTTGCAGCAGCAAAAGTATTGAGTGAAATGGACCCATAGCCTCCGGTTGCCCAGTTGGTCAATGAAAGCTGTGAAAAACCGATCTGAGTGGTGAGACCTTTTGTCCAGTATTGGGGCTTGGGAGCCGCAATCGTGTCTGCAAGTACAGCAATTGTATCCGCGGGAGCAACAATTGTGTCAGTCGGGGCTGCCTCCTGCGCAAAAACCGCTGTTGTCAGAGACAAAAAGAGAAAAAATACGATAGATCGTTTCATATTATATTTCATAATTGTATTATATCATTTAATATGCTCTCGCAAAAAGAACTCTTTCAGAGGAGGATTTGCCGGAATAGATGCATTTACCCTCTTCCTTACAAACGAATGAATCGAGGGGAATGCAGCGGATGGTTGCTTTAGTCTCTTCCTTGATTTTAGCCTCAGTCTCAGCAGTACCATCCCAATGGCAGAGTAGAAATCCTCCCTCTTCAATCTTCTCCTTGAACTCTTCCCAGGTATCCACCTTTGTGGTATTATCCTCCCTAAATTTCATTGCTTTTGCATAAATATTCTCCTGAATCTCATCCATCAAAGAGACAACATGCTGAACCAGCCCCTCCTGAGGAACCGACTCTTTGGTCAGAGTATCACGACGGGCAAGCTCCACGACACCGGCTGCCAAATCTCTGGGGCCGATTACAATACGTACGGGCACTCCTTTGAGTTCCCACTCGGCAAACTTAAAGCCGGGACGAAGATTATCCCTATCATCCACCTTAACTGACAATCCGACAGCTTCAAGCTCCTTTTTGAGCTCATACATCCGATCCAGAAGTTTACTATGCTCCTCTTCCGTCTTGAATATCGGCACCATAACCACATGTATAGGCGCAAGTTTCGGAGGCAGCACCAGCCCATGATTGTCGCTATGAGTCATAATCAGTGCCCCCATCAAACGGGTTGAAACTCCCCAAGAGGTAGCCCAAACATATTCAAGACCACCCTCTTTATTGGCAAACTGCACATCGAAGGCCTTTGCGAAGTTCTGACCGAGGAAGTGCGATGTACCTGCCTGCAGTGCTTTGCCATCCTGCATAAGTGCTTCAATACAAAGAGTATCAACAGCACCGGCAAAGCGTTCAGACTCACTCTTGCGACCAACCACTACAGGCATGGCCATATATTCCCGTGCAAACTGCGCATATAAATCGACAATCATACGAGTCTCTTCTATTGCCTCCTCCTGCGTTGCATGCGCGGTGTGTCCCTCTTGCCACAGAAACTCCGCAGTACGGAGAAATAGACGGGTACGCATCTCCCAGCGCACCACATTGGCCCACTGATTGCAGAGTATGGGGAGATCTCTCCAGGATTGGATCCAGTTTTTATATGTATTCCAGATAATTGTTTCAGATGTAGGACGAACCACAAGCTCTTCTTCCAGTTTTGCCGAAGGATCAACCACCAGACCGGAACCGTCGGGATCAGCCATCAGGCGATGGTGGGTTACTACAGCACACTCTTTAGCAAAACCTTCTACGTGCTCCGCTTCCCTGCTGAGAAATGATTTAGGGATAAATAGAGGAAAATAGGCATTGACATG
>JAAZMM010000105.1 GCA_012798805.1 Bacteroidales bacterium | reverse complement strand
GCTCATTTCCCCATACCGGAAGCAGTTATCATAGCCTCTGTTTTTTGGGTCCTGGCAGCAAGGGCCGAAACGCCGATACTCCTCTACAGGATGCTTATAATCTCATCAATACATGCATTTGCCGGCCTTTTCTTAAAGAAAAAAGAGAGTACCGGACTCAGAAAATGGGAAATTGCGGTTATTGGCGTGGTTATAATAGGAGCAGCACTATTTGTCTCCCTTGGCAAAAATATAAGGAGCACAGAGACCACCGCTGAGGTACAGCACGCTGCATGGAAAGGAGAGTGGAAGAAAGTGCTGGAGATAGTCACTCCTGAGAGCTCCGAAAAAGAGCCGAAGCTGATGCCCTATGCATTTCTCGCACTGGGATATACCGGAGAGCTTGGAGAGCGGCTATTCTCCTATCCGATCCGTGGAGTTGAAGATTTTGATATGGAAGAGGTGCATACGGTTGAAGGATGCTATTTCAACTCCATACTGAACAAATGTATGGGCAATTATAATGAGGCAATTCACCATATTTTCCAATATTCCTGCCATTTTCCGCTGGGAACGACCCATTTCTCGCTCTCGCAGCTAATCAGATACAACCATTCGTTGGGCAACTTTACGATGATGCGCAAATATGCGCAGATATTGAGTCACAGCCCGAGATATTTTGGCTCTGCGCGCAGGCTTTTAAAGAGAATCGAGGGGGCACAGGATTCCATTCCCCCTGCAGGGCATTTGAGCCATGAGGCCCACACCACTACCAACAACACCCCCTACGATCTGCTGCAACTCTCACTTGCCGGCATCAATTCAGGTATTGCTCAGGAGCGATATATGTGCTATATGCTGCTTACAGGGGATCTGAAGAGTTTTGTGGAGGCCTTCAGTATATATGAGTGGCAGCGCATCCCGCGCCACTATGAAGAGGCACTGCTTATTGCCGGAGTGGACCCGAGGGTACATGGTGTCTCTCCGGAGACCGAGCAAAGATTCAAACAGCTCTCTAAAGTTATGGCACAAATGGATGTAATCACCCTTGATCTTATGACAAAGGGGACATTTTGGAACTACTATCTGCATAACCAGCTTGAGGGTATATTGAGTCAGTAAAAAATGACATCCGTTCACTCTTATTATTAGCATTCCACAACGCAAATCTGCCACATTGTCAGTCCGAAAGTTCATTTATAGGATTGGCACAATCTTGGCGTTACCCATAGTCGTAACGGAAAATCCGTTAAAGAAATTGCAAATAATAATAAGAATAATAAAAACGGAATTATGGGAAAAATTATCGGTATTGACCTTGGCACCACGAACTCGTGTGTAGCCGTTATGGAAGGTAAAGAACCTGCTGTAATCATAAACAGCGAAGGAAAAAGAACAACTCCTTCCATTGTCGCATTTGCCGACAATGGCGAAAGAAAAATAGGTGATCCCGCCAAGAGGCAGGCTATCACCAACCCTGAAAGAACCATTTTCTCCATCAAGAGATTTATGGGTGAAACTTATGACAGAGTTTCAAAAGAGAGCAAAAGAGTATCATATAAGGTAGTAAAGGGTGACAACAATACCCCACGCGTGGATATTGACGGACGCCTCTATTCTCCCCAGGAGATCTCGGCAATGGTGCTCCAGAAGATGAAAAAGACAGCTGAAGACTATCTGGGACAGACAGTAACCGAGGCGGTTATTACCGTACCTGCATACTTTAGCGACTCTCAGCGTCAGGCCACGAAAGAGGCCGGTGAGATTGCCGGATTTAAGGTAAGAAGGATTATCAACGAGCCTACGGCTGCTGCACTCGCTTATGGACTTGACAAGCAGCACAAGGATATGAAGGTTGCAGTATTCGACCTTGGCGGCGGTACTTTCGACATCTCCATACTCGAACTGGGTGACGGCGTATTTGAAGTGAAGTCCACCAACGGTGACACACACCTTGGAGGTGACGACTTTGACTACAAAATCATCAACTGGCTCGCTGAAGAGTTTATGGCTGACAATTCAGGTATTGACCTCAGGAAGGATCCCATGGCTCTCCAAAGACTGAAAGAGGCCGCAGAGAAGGCTAAGATCGAGCTCTCCAGCCAGACATCAACAGAGATCAACCTCCCCTACATTATGCCTGTGGATGGTATTCCAAAGCACCTTGTTAAAACTCTAACACGCGCTAAGTTTGAGCAGCTCTGTGATGACCTTATCCAGGCTACTCTCGAGCCCTGCCGCAAGGCACTCTCGGACGCCGGATACAAGGCATCGGATATTGACGAGGTACTCCTCGTGGGCGGATCAACCCGTATCCCCGCCATCCAGCAGCTTGTAGAGAAATTCTTCGGAAGAGCTCCCCACAAGGGTGTTAACCCCGACGAGGTAGTGGCAGTTGGAGCAGCTATCCAGGGCGGTGTACTCTCAGGTGATGTGACAGACGTACTCCTGCTCGACGTGACTCCCCTCTCCCTCGGTATTGAGACCCTCGGCGGTGTGATGACCAGACTCATCGACGCAAACACCACCATTCCTACCAGGAAATCCGAGGTATTCTCCACTGCGAGCGACAACCAGCCTTCAGTACAGATCAACGTACTCCAGGGGGAGCGTTCAATGGCACGCGACAACAAGCAGATCGGAATGTTCCACCTCGACGGTATCACTCCTGCACCCCGCGGCGTTCCTCAGATTGAAGTTACATTTGACATCGATGCCAACGGTATCCTCAACGTAACTGCAAAGGATAAGGCTACCGGCAAGGAGCAGAAGATCCGTATTGAGGCCTCAACAGGACTCACCGAAGAGGAGATCAAGAGGATGCGTGACGAGGCTAAGGCCAACGAGGCTGCCGACAAGGCAGAAAAGGAGCGCATCGACAAGATCAATGCTGCCGATGCAATGATATTCCAGAGCGAGAAGAATCTCAAGGAGTATGGCGACAAGATCCCTGCTGACAAGAAGGGCGCCATCGAGAATGCTCTCGGACAGCTCAAGGAGGCTCACAAGGCTCAGAATATAGACGACATCGACCGCGCTACCGAGGCCCTCAATCAGGCATGGCACGCAGCCAGCGAAGATATGGCTAAGGCGGCTCAGGCTCAGGGCGGTGCTGGCGGCTCCACTGACGCAGGTTCAAGCGGCTCTGCCGGCTCTCAGGACGGCGAAGTGACCGACGTGGATTTTGAAGAAGTAAAGTAGAGTCTGTAGTGTGTAGTGTGTAGTGAGAAGTGGGAAGTGAGAAGTGTGGAGTTTGGGATTCAGAATGAGTGAGAAGGGAAAATCGACACAATGTAAATCTACTACAATCTATATAGCAACGACAGCGGCTTTTTAGGCCGCTGTTGTTGTTTTTAAGGGTATGCGATTAGTTCTG
>JAAZMM010000017.1 GCA_012798805.1 Bacteroidales bacterium | reverse complement strand
GGCATTTTACCCTTATGTTTCGCTTGATAGTTATGTCGTTACCGAGAAAGTGATGGTACAAGGTAATATTTTTACAATGACCAGTGACTTCTACTGTGATGACGACTGGATTGGTTGGAATTCAGTTGATACCCGTGCTCCGAGTGATAATGACAAAACTTACGGTGCTACTACTTACGCAATTCGCTACAAGGGTACCAGTATGGTGTCGGCATGGAAGTATGAGTATGTCAGGGGGGAGATTAATCCCGAGACTGGAAACCGTGACTATTATATGAAAATTACTTCGCGCAGCCTTTTCGGTAAAGAGAAACTATCTGTACGTGAGATTGCTGATGATGAGTACTGGGCAGAGTATAATGAAGAGGACGTTGTCCGCTATTTTCCTGCAAGCGGTTATAAGGAGTATGGTGATGATTTAATCAATCAATATGATTGTGGCTATTTTTTATCCTCTACACCTGTTGGCAGCGACTTAGTGACTCTCATGTACTTTGATCCTGGTTTGGCCTTTTCTAATTATGTTGCTACAACTTATGACGAGTATTCCGTACGCCTTTTTACTTCAGGCATTAAAGTTCTCGGAGATTTTGGTGGAGGTGCCCTTAAATAAACATTAAAAAATAGATCTATTTATAAAAAAGATTGGGAGATTTTCCCAATCTTTTTTTTTGTTCGATACAGAAGCAATTAGAAAATGAAAGCCAATAGTCAACATTCATTACTAATAAATCGGTCTATTTCGTGTTAATTTAAAATAGACCAGTCTATTTCGTTATGGTGGCTAAAATAGACCATCTGAGGCCTTTTTTCTTTCAAAAGTGGAGTTTAGTTTTGCGGTTGTTTTGTTTCGACTAATGAAATCGTACCAGATAGAAATACAAATAAAACAACTAAATTGACTAACTAAAATTTAACAAAATGAAGAAATTTTTCGCAATTATTACACTCGTGGCAATGATCTTCATTGTCGGCTGTGTCGACCTTGATGAGCTTTGGAGCGAGATTGATCTCTTGAAAAAGCAGAACTCAGAGCTTACAAATCAAAACAAGGAGCAAACTAACCAGTTAAATGATCACGAATCTAGGATCAAAGCTCTTGAAAGTTTAACTAAGGAAACCAACTCTGAAATTACTACAATAAAGGGGTTGGTAGATGCTATGACTAAAAGGGTCACTGTTGTTTCTTTCGAGGAAGTGGAAGACAAGAGTGGCTATGAGATTATACTGAGCGATGGTAAAAAGATCGTGCTTAAGCATGGTGCCGATGGTAAAGACGGTAAAGATGGTGCAGACGGCATTTCTCCAAACATCAACGTCAAATTACATACCGATGGCTTGCTTTACTGGACAATTAACGGTGAATTTCTGCTTGATGCCAATGGTAAGATGATACCTGCACAAGGCAAGGATGGGGTGGACGGCAAGGATGGTAAAGATGGAGTTAATGGTAAAGATGGCAAAGATGGAGTTAATGGTAAAGACGGTCTCACTCCGACGTTGAGGATTAATAATGATTGCAATTGGGAAATGAGTACCGATGGTGGCTCCACATGGCAAATTATCAAGTCTAGTGATGGCAATCCCTTAGTTGCACAAGGGCCTAAGGGTGATAAAGGCGACAAAGGAGACAAAGGCGATAAGGGTGATAAGGGCGATAAAGGTGACAAAGGTGACAAAGGTGACAAAGGTGACAAAGGTGCAACAGGTGCTAGAGGCCCTCAAGGTGCTACAGGTCCTGCAGGTCAGGATGGAGCTAATGGCAAAGACGGAGCTAATGGCAAAGACGGAGCTAATGGCAAAGACGGAGCTAATGGCAAAGATGGAGCTAATGGCAAAGACGGCAAGGATGGTGATGCCAACCTTACAATTACCGAAACCCTCTATTCCATTACTATTATATACAAGGGTATTACTTATGTTATTCCTTTGCCCTATGAACCACCATACAATCCGCTTGCCTCTGTAGCAAAATACAATATCAATACAAGAGGTAATGGCTTTACTTCTGACTTGACCTCATGTCTAACTAGTGCTCTAATGAGTTTCTCAGATGCTGTTACCAGATTTAATACCAATGGTATAATTCCAGGCCATCATCTGCCTAATGTTAGGGAGTGGGCTGGTATTATTCCCGAATCCACTTTTATACAGCATGGTAGTGCTTCTACAGAGAAAATTCATTATGTTTGTTTTAATAAAGATAATTCGTTTGATAACATTCAAGAGAATGTAGCAGTTAAGGGTGAACACATTAGTATGACGAGCGACTACCGCAACACTAAAAACAAAGTCTCCTATGCAGTTCGTTATAAAGGAACTAAGTATCGCTCAGCCTGGAAGTATGAATATTATACTTCATTTGACGATTATCACAACTCTCACATGAAAATTACTGCCCGTATTGTTGATGAATCGGTAAACATAGATAATATTGCAAACGATACATTCTGGCAAAGCGGTCAGCATGATGACATTGTGCGTTACTTCCCCTCATGTGGCCAGAATCCTGATACTAATCCAATAAATGTAGGTTCTAGGGGCTTTTACTGGATGGCAGGGGATCAAGCTTTCTATGTGAATATATCTGAAGCTTGGCCGGAACATATGTCTATACCTTCAGATAGCAAGCTTGCTGTTAGACTCTTTGCCGATTAATACTAAATATCATTATAGTTCATACAAATTCCTGATTGAGTTGGAACTTCATCTGAGGTTCCAACTTTTTTATGCTCATTAATTTATAAGTACTGATTTGATAGCGATAATAGGCGGAAATATTGCCTGGTGATATTCTTAAAGTAGTGGTCGAATTTTCTTTCAAAAGCAGGGTTTAGTTTCGCGGTTGTTTTGTTACGACCTATGAAATCGTACCAGAAGAAATACAAATAAACCAACTAAATGAACCGACTTACATTTAATACAATGAAGAATTTTTTCGCAATTATCACACTGGTTGCTATGATCGGATTTGCAGGTTGTGTTGACCTGGATGAGATCTGGAGCGAGTTTGATTTCCTGAAAAAGGAAAACAAGGAGCAAGTTGCTAAGCTTAGCGACCATAAAAGCCTAGAAAGTATGACTAAAACCGCAAATGCGGAAATCGTTACCATTAAAAGTATGGTGGATGCGATGTCCCAACTTGTAAGCATCGTGTCCTAAAAGGAAAGACCCGATAAGAGCGGTTATGGACTTACTATGAGTGATGGGAACAAGATTACCCTGAGATACGGTATTAATGTCAAGAATGATGTGACTGAAACAGTCAGGCTTCTTGGCCGTGATATACAAATTAAAAGCGATTATGCACAATCTGCTTCTACAAGTAAATACATTGATCGTAGTTCAGTCGGTTATTACCTGCAGCTAATGCTTCATCAGAGACTAATAATTTTGCAATGTGTTTCCTAGCATTTACTGCATGGGGTAATGCTGGTTGTAACGTCAATAATAAATATCCTATCCGCCTATTCCTCTACTAAAAAGGAAAAGTTACTTATCATATAATCTTAATTTAGGGTTGGGACTATATTTCAACCCTTTTTTGCTTATTTGCCGGTAGTGATTTGGTCGCGGTAATCTGCGGGTGATAGCCCCGTTATCTTCTTAAAGTAGTGATAGAAGTTGCTGCGCGTTATGAATCCTACCTCTTGAGCTATATGGTTGAGTGAATCTTCCGGATGATCTGCTATGAGTTCTTTGGCCTTTTCGATACGCAGCTCATTGCGCCAGGTACGGAAGTCACTCGACATATTTTTGCTGAAATAGTTGCGTAAAAAGGGTAAGTCGGTCTTCAACAGATTGGCAACCTCTTCAGTGCTGATCTCCCCCTCTCTATATCCTTCATCCAAAACCCATTGTTGCAGCGCATTTTTCAATTGAATCTCCTTAGCAGCATCATATTCGAAAGTTGTCTCAGATGTGTGATATTCAACTTCTTTGGTTGTATTTGACTCCATTTGACTCCTGGCTGTGGCTGAAAGATAAAAGTCGATTTTTGACACATAATTAGCGAAACGCGTAACAAACCAGATATAAAAAATCAGGTATGCCGTGACGAACCAATAGTCTATCCAAAAAGGGAAATAAGTAGATACTGAAGCGAAAATGCCAATTGTCAGAGCAGCAAAAAAGCTGGTTTTTACCCAACTGATGCGTCCCTGCTCATCCTCATCATAATATTCCTCCAATTGTTGGACACTAAGTGCGTACTTTCTGATAAAAAGACGTGTATAAAAAATTAACAGACCGATATAAGAGAGTACGCCAATGATCACGATAAGGCGGTAATTTTTTATTGTCAATGCAACTACTAAATAGAGTGTAATGAGTGTCAATAAAATCGTTGTATGTACCAGGAGTTGCCGACGTTTTATATATGTTGGCAGCAGGATGGAGAGAAGAGTAAAGGTAAAGAACATTGACTGCAGGGCTGATACTGCAGGAGTTGTAATCTCATTGATCTTTGTATCGCCACTACCCTCATATCTGTATGAAACGAAAAGCGCGATTGCCAGCATAAAATATGCGCCCACCATAAATACTCTTGATAGACGCAAGTTAAAGGTTTTCTCTTCTACTCTGATACGGAAGCCAATAAGCATAAAGCCCATTATGGTAAGGACTATGGCTCCAATAAGATATACAGATATAAATGGTGCCGGTCGCATAAAAACCAATTGTAATACAATAATATTCCGTTAAAACAACAACTTATATTCTTTGTTCTGACTACCAAATAATAGACAAAAGTAGTAAAATTATTTTCTTACACTTCATCTGCCAGCATTTTAGTTGCATTTTTTTGGATTTATTTTTTGACAAAAAGTAAATCGTAGCATTTACTGGTCTATTTTATTATAAAACAAAATAGACCAATCTATTTCGTTTATATACAAAATAGACCACCTATTATCTTTTTTATGTTTTCTAATCATAGTAAATTTACACATTAAGTAAATTTACACCTTAGGATATATTATGAACCAACTAAAATAACCAACATGAAGAAATTATTTGTAGCAACCACGCTTGTGGTGATGCTCTTTTCCGTGGGCTGTGTGGACTTGGATGATCTCTGGAATGAGATTGATTCCCTAAAAAAGCAAAACACAGAACTGGAAAAGCAAAACCAGAAGCAAGATAAGGAGCTCAGTGAGTATAAAGAGCGCCTTAAGAGAGTTGAAGAGCTGACCAATAGTGTCAACTCCGACATCATTGCCATAAGGGGACTACTGGAGGCCCAAAATAAAAAGTTGGGTATAATCTCTTATTCTGAAATGCTCGACAAAAGTGGCTATGTATTGCTGATGAGCGACGGTAGCAGCATCACTCTGAAACATGGAGCTAATGGTGAAAAGGGTGATAAAGGTGAAAAGGGCGATAAGGGTGACAAAGGCGATAAAGGAGAACAAGGCGAGAAGGGTGAGCAGGGCGATAAAGGAGCCAAGGGAGATCAGGGGGAGAGAGTCGTTGTCGGTGTGAAACCTTTCGGCCCAAATGATCGCCTTTATTGGACTATCAATGGTGAGTTTCTGCTGGATGCGAGCGGAAATAAAGTACCGGCTACCGGCGATAAGGGTGAGGAGGGAGCAAAAGGAGATAAAGGGGATGTCGGACTCACTCCTGTTCTGAGGGTAAATAGTTCGGGTAATTGGGAAATGAGCCTTGATAAGGGTACCACATGGCAGGAAGTGAAGGATAAGAGTGGTAACTCTGTTAAAGCCATAGGGCCTAAAGGTGACAAGGGTGATCAAGGACCTGCAGGTCCTAAAGGTCCCGCAGGAGAGCAGGGACCTCAGGGTGAGGCAGGTCCTGCCGGTGGTCCCCAAGGTCCCGAAGGTCCTGTCGGTCCCGAGGGCCCCCAAGGCCCTCCGGGAAGCATTGATAATTTGCAAATAACGGAAACCGCTGATGCCGTTACTATTATCTTTAACGGAGAAACCTACATCATCCCGAAAGGTGTGCCTGTTCCTCAGTTTGACATGAAATTGCTTCTGGGGGTATGGGATATGACAAAAACCCAAAGTCCGGATGGTGCTGATGGATGGGTGGACGAAGATCCCGACGAAGGCTATAGCATGCATTTTATGGACTCCGCTAACGGGGCAATCTCCAGCCTTCCATTTATTAATGTTCCTTTTACTTATACATTGACGGGTGCAAACAGATTGGATGTAGTAAGAATCCAGGGTTTTGACACTATGACCATCATTGAGTTGGATAACGACACATTGATCCTGGAAGTGGTTTCCAACGCAGGCACAAGGCGTGAACATTATACCCGCGGTGAGGTTCCCAATCCATTAAGCTTTGTTGCCAAGTACAATATGAGCATAGTAGGTCCGGGCTTTGTGACCGATTCCATTGCCTGCAATGTGAGCGACTACTTTACTTATGAAGAGATTGTTCCCATGCAACCATTCGTTTTCCTTCTTGGTGGCTACTATGTCCCTACGATAGATGAGTGGAGAGCGATAATACCGGATAACAATCATCAGATACCATTCGGTAATCTCTCCGCAATGACGGATCTTAGAGTTACTGAAACTGTGACGGTACAGAATAAGAGCATCACTATGACCAGTGACTATGTTCACTCGCCTGAGGACTATCCGGGTTGCACTTCTGCACTACGCTATGTTGGTACCAGTATGGTTTCGGCCTGGAGGTATGAATATCTTGAGCATGAAGATGGTTTTTATTATTTGAAGATAACTTCACGCAGCCTTTTTGGAAAACCGGATGTTGACATGACGGACATTGCCAGAAGAGATGAATTTTGGTTGCAGAATACAGAGGAGGATATTGTTCGCTATTTCCCTGCGAGCGGCTATGAAAATGAAGGTGGTGTGATACAGAATCAGGGCACTAATGGCTATTATTGGTCTTATACACCGCATGGTAACGGCCTTGCTGCCGGTATGAGTTTCGGTCCAAGTACGGCATATTCTAACTATGTTGACAAGGCGGCACATAAATATTCTCTGCGTCTATTCAAAAGAACTGTGATCAAATAGGTTGATTTGGGAATATTTTAAACCAAAAGTAAATAACCAACTAAAATAAAAACTGACATGAAAAAATTTTTTGCAGCGATTGTGCTCGTGGCGATGATCACCCTCGGAGGCTGTGTCGACCTGGATGATCTCTGGAACGAGATTGATTTTCTTAAACAGAAAAATACCGAGCTGGAAAAGCAAAATAGTGAGCAAACAGATGAGTTGAAGGATCAAAAGGAGAAGCTCGCAGAGTTTGAGTTATGGTTGAAGAGGGTGGAACAGTTGACTAATACGGCCAACTCTGACGTTGCCACTATCTGGCGGCTGATTGATGCCCTTAATAAAAAGGTAAGCATAGTTTCCTATCAGGAACTTGCTGACAAGAGCGGATACGAACTGTTGATGAGCGACGGCAGTAAGATTACACTTAAGCATGGTGCCAAGGGTGAAAAGGGAGAACAGGGAGAGAAAGGTGAGCAGGGTGAAAAGGGAGAAAAGGGGGATAAGGCGGAGAAAGTTGTTATCGGCACCAAGCCTTTTGGTCCCGATGGGCGTCTCTATTGGACTATCGATGGTGAGTTCATACTTGATGCAACCGGCAATAAAGTGCCTGCTACCGGAGTTAAGGGAGAAAAAGGAGAAAAGGGTGATGCCGGTTATGCTCCTGTTTTGCGCGTAAATAGTTATGGCAATTGGGAAATAAGTCTTGACAAAGGAATCACCTGGCAGGAGGTGAAAGATAAGAGTGGAAAGCCTGTGCAGGCTATTGGTCCCAAAGGAGAACAAGGTGAAAAAGGTGAAAAAGGCGAAAAAGGTGATACCGGTCCTCAAGGTCCAACAGGTAAGCCCGGTCCTGCAGGTGCACAAGGGGCAACCGGTCCTCAGGGTCCTGCGGGCGAACAGGGAGATATAGGAGAAACTGGCCCTCAAGGGCCTCCGGGTAATCCCGGTGCTGACGGTGAACAAGGTCCTGCCGGAGAAACTCCCGATTTGCAAATAACGGAGACCCAAACAGCGGTTACTATTACATTTAACGGCTCTGTTTTTGTCATTCCCAAAGGAGGAGGTGGTGGTGTGCCGCAACCTCTGTTTGATATGGAGAAGTTGATCGGTGTATGGAATATGACGAAACTTCAGGAATCAGACGGTACCGGCGGGTGGACGGACCTGATTGCATGGGAGGATTATTGGATGCATTTTATGGATGATTCCAACGGATCGGCTCCGCATGAAATCTATCAACCATTTAATTATACTTTGGTCGGTGCGAATCAATTAAAATTAATCAACGAAATTTCGTTTACGGATACAAGCGACAATTCTAATTGGATTACCTATCAGATAAATAATTTTACCATTATAAACCTGGACGATAACAGTTTGATTCTGGAATTTGTTCATAATGGAAAAGTAATGCGTCAGCATTATGTCCGTGGTACAACTCCTAATCCGCTCTGTTTTGTAGCTAAGTATAACTTAAAGTCCGTTATTTCCTTCCTTTTGGTTATCTACCAGTTTGTATCCGACCTGACTTTATGCACGGGAAGCAAATACTATAATTACTCCGAGGCTTACGAGTTTATGAACACGATGAATACAGTTATTACTAACTACTATTTGCCCAAAGTCGAGGAGTGGAACTCAATTGTACCGGATAATATCAATCACGTTAACCTCAAAGTCTTTGTGAACTCTCCCGGAGTTAGCGAGACGGTGATGATACAAGGTAAAAGCCTTACAATGGTCAGTGATTTCGTAACTTATGATGCCGGTACCTCTTATGCTATTCGCTATAAGGGCACCAGCATGGTCTCTGCCTGGAAGTATGAGTACATAGAGGATGGAAACAGGACTCACTTGAAGATCACCTCACGCAATCTTTACGGGCAAACACTTCCTTACATAAATGATATTTCGGAGGAGACATTTTGGGACAATAACAATACTAACGATGTGGTCCGCTATTTCCCCGCAAGCGGTTATAATGACGGTGAAGCTAAAGAAGTGGGCACCAATGGCTACTACTGGTCATCTACGCCGAGCGGTAAGGGTCTTGCAGCTGGTATGAGCTTTGGTCCGGACAGTGCATATTCAAATTATGTGGACAAGGAGAGCAATAAATATACTGTACGTCTGTTTACGATAAAACCGGTACAGTAAGGTTCGTTTCCTTGATTAGGGCCGGGTCTTTCCCGGCCCTTTTTTATTGAATGGAGGGGAGCCTAACTATTGAGTGTGGCAAAAAAAGATTATTTTTGTGCAATAGATAGAACTAAATACCCTCGAATATGACCAAAAAGAGATTCAAAATGGGGCTTCTTCCCAAAGTGCTGATTGCTATCGCACTGGGAATACTCTTCTCGCTTTTCTTTCCTGACTGGGCAGTCAGGGTTTTTATTACCATAAACTCAATATTCAGCAATTTCCTGGGACTGATTATTCCACTGCTCATAATCGGACTGATCGCTCCCGGTATTTTTGAGCTGGGCAAGGGTGCGGGTAAACTGCTGTTGATAACTGCCGCAATAGCCTATTTTTCCACGATATTTTCAGGGTTCTTCTCCTATTTTATATGCGCCTGGAGCTACCCGAGATTTTTAGGAAATTCCCTTACCTCACTGGGCAATATTGATATGTCGGGCGGACTGCAGCCCTATTTTACCATTGAAATGCCTCCTATTATGAGTGTTACGACTGCTCTTGTTACAGCTTTTGTCATCGGTCTCGGGGTAACTGCGATCAAAGGAGATACTATGCGCAATTTTATGCTGGATTTCAAGGATATCATCTATGTGGTAATCAGTCGCGTCATTATTCCTATTTTGCCACTCTTTATCTTCGGCATTTTTCTCCAGATGGGGGCTGAAGGGAAAGTGAGTGCAGTAATGGGGATGTTTCTCAAAATCATTGTGATTATCTTCATAATGCATGTTTTGCTGCTTGTGATACAATTTCTTGTGGCGGGTGCGATAGCGCGTAAAAATCCTTTCAAAGCACTTGTAACAATGCTGCCAGCCTACATGACTGCACTTGGCACCCAATCCTCAGCTGCTACTATCCCCGTAACCCTTGCCCAAACTATCAAAAACGGAGTACGTAAGGAGATTGCCGGTTTCGTCATACCTTTGTGTGCAACCATTCATCTTGCAGGCAGTATCCTAAAGATTGTGGCTTGTGCCTATGCGATCTCACTCAGTATGGGAATGAATGTCGGACTTGATCTCTATGCCGGATTTATCATGATGCTCGGAGTCATGATGATTGCCGCTCCCGGTGTGCCCGGAGGAGCAATTATGGCTGCAATTGGACTTATTGCCTCTATGCTCGGCTTTGATCCTTCCATGCAGGGGCTTATGATAGCTCTCTATATCGCTATGGATAGCTTTGGTACTGCAGCTAATGTAACGGGTGACGGAGCCATTGCGCTCATTATTGATACAATTAGAACTAAATCATCAACCGAAATAATATCTGCCTAATGAAACGATTACTATATTTCTTCAGCATCCTGATCATCATTATTGCAACCGGATGCAGCCGCACCCCAAAAGATGGTACTCACACCATTACCATTTGTACCACTACAGATCTGCACGGAGCCTATTTTGATTCACTTTACAACGAAGAGGCGCGCCTTTCTTCGTTGGCAAATGTTTCTACATATATCAAACAACTCCGCTCAAAGGGTATCAAGCCGGTGCTTATCGATGTGGGTGACAATTTGCAAGGAGATAATGCTGCCTATTATTGCAATTTTGTCGATACTGTTAGCGAACATGTTTTTGCAAGAGCAGCCGGGTATATCGGCTATGACGCTATCGTTGTGGGCAATCATGATATAGAGGCCGGACATCAGGTCTATGACCGCTTTAAAGAGGGCAAAATACCCTATCTTGCAGCAAATGCCATTGTTGAGGGTAGCAATGAGGTGCCCTATTTTGAGCCTTACACCATCGTCACACGCAAAGGAGTGAGGATAGCCATTATTGGTATGACCAATGCCAATATTAAAAGCTGGCTCTCAGAAGAGCTTTGGTCCGGAATTGATTTTATACAAATATCCGATATTGCTCAGGATTGGGTTGACCTTGTAATTGAGAAGGAAAGTCCGCATATTGTGATCCTTGCCTGCCATACAGGTTACGGTCACGGTGCTCCCGATATTGAAAATGAAGCACTTTATCTTGCCTCCGGCATTAGAGGAATAGATCTGGTCTTAAGTGGCCATGATCATCGCCCTTTTGCCGATACGATAGAAAATCCCGCCGGAAACGTGCTGCTGATTAATGCAGGATCGCGTGCCGCTCTGCTCGGTCAAGCTATATTTGAACTTGAGTTTAGTGGGGGAGAGGTGGTTTCAAAGAGGGTAACCTCAAGACTTATTCCGATGGCGGATGTGGAACCTGACCCTCGTTATACGGATCGTTTCAAAAAGGATTTTAAGGCGGTCTATGAATTTGCAAATCGCGAAATAGGCACTATTGCCGAAGAGATCTATTTGGCAGATGCGATCGCGGGTCCTTCCTCCTATATCGATCTCTTGCATAAAGTGCAGTTGGATGCAACCGGGGCCGATATTTCCATTACCGCACCTCTGTCGAGCAGAGGCATTATCCCGGCAGGAGTGATAAGATATCAGGACTTGGTTTTGTTATACGGATATGAAAACTCCCTTTTTGTGGTTGAACTTACAGGGAAGCAAATCAAGAATTATCTAGAATACTCCTATTATAACTGGGTGAATGGTATTGGACCGAGTTACAATTATGATTCTGCTGATGGTATTATTTATAGTGTGAAAAAGTCAGCACCAAGAGGCTCAATGGTTGAAATAATTTCAATGAAGGATGGTTCCCAATTTGATATGACGGCAACTTATAAAGTGGCAATGAATTCATATAGGGCAAGTGGAGGCGGTAATCTTCTGGAGCAAGGTGCCGGTGTTAATCCCGATTCGCTTCCTATTATTTCCCGATATGGAGACATCAGGAGCCTGATTGGTGACTATATTTCAAAAGAGGGCATCATAGTGCCGGTAACTCCCTCCAACTGGAGTTTTGTGAAATAAAAGATTGCGTATAGAGGAATTTTAATTATCTTTGTACACTGCGATATTATGAATAGAGAGGTGATTAATAGTTTGGAAGGCAAAATCGGGCAATTGATTGCAAGATGTGAAAAGCTCGAGAAGGAAAACAGACGCCTTTCAGAGAAGGTCACTGCTCTTGAAGGAATAGACGCAAAGCAAATAGATACAATAAAAAGATTAAAGGAACAGATAGAGAGATTACAATTGATAGAGGCATTTGGGAACATGCCGGACCGGAATGAGGCGAAGAAGAGGGTTTCATCCCTCATACGTGAGATAGACCGATGTATAAATCTGCTCAATGGCTGAAGAATATGAAACAACGCATCACAATAAGTATAGCAGGGAAGGAATTTGAGTTGGATGTCGAAGCGACTAGTGAAGAAAAGATACGTTCTGCAGTCAAAAGGATCAACCAGAGGATTTTTGAAAAAACAAGCCTTTTTCCTATGGTGCCGAGAGATGAGATTTTAAGTATGATTCTACTGGAAGAAGAGGTCCGGTTGGTAGAATTTGAAACACTTAGAGATAAGGAGAAAGAAAAATTATTGCAACAGTTGCATACACTTGATGAAAGATTGGGAGAGTATTTAATCGGCCGTTAGTTCCGCTCTTAGCTGAAATCAACACTAAACATCATCACGAGCCAACTCGATTGTTAAAAACAGGCCTCTAGTGACCCCGCAAGGGGGATTCCATTTATGGGACGTAGGAAGTTTGAGACAAATATTCGGAGCTCAAATCTTATTTTATAAGATTTCTGATAGACCGGGCTAACGGCTTTTTCTATAAATTGTAAGTATATCTGTCGTTCGCTTTTTTCAAAAGACGAATAATTACAATTTTTACACTATATAATTATCATATACTTACAATTATGTTTACCACAATTATAATAACAGCGATTATTTCTGCGGTAGTGGCCATAGGCCTCTATCTGTTAGTCAGAAACGTCATATTAAGAAAGAAGAAGTCTCAAATCATCATTGACGCTGAGAAAGAGGGAGAAACCATAAAAAAAGAGAAGATTTTTCAGGCAAAAGAAAAATTTTTGCAGCTCAAAAGTGAACATGAAGCTTTTATCAACGAGCGTAACTCCCAGGTTCAACAATATGAAAATAAGGTTAAGCAAAAGGAGCTGGTACTAAACCAACAGAATTCCGAACTCGGCAGAAAACAGAAAGAGGTGGATAGCATTCGCGATAACCTTAAAAACCAACTTGAGATTGTCAACCGTAAGAGTGATGAGTACGACAAGTTGAGGAACGAGGTCATCACAAAGCTCGAAGAAGTAGCCGGAATGACTGCTACCGAGGCTAAAAACCAGCTAGTAGAGAACCTCAAGGCTGAGGCTAAGACTCAGGCTATGTCCTATATCAACGATGTAATGGACGAAGCACGTTTAACTGCAGGTAAGGAGGCAAAACGCATAGTTATCAATACTATTCAGCGTACAGCACCGGAGACTGCCATTGAAAATGCGGTTACTGTCTTCAATATCGAAAATGATGAGATAAAAGGACGCATTATCGGTCGTGAAGGACGAAATATTCGTGCACTTGAAGCAGCAACCGGTGTAGAAATAGTCGTTGACGACACTCCTGAAGCTATTCTTCTCTCAGCATTTGACCCTGTCCGCCGCGAAGTGGCAAGACTGGCACTTCACCAGCTGGTTACGGATGGCCGTATCCACCCCGCACGTATTGAGGAGGTGGTGGCTAAGGTACAGAAGCAGCTCGATGAGGAGATTATGGAGACCGGAAAGCGTACTTGCATAGATCTGGGTATTCATGGACTTCACTCAGAACTGGTCCGGCTGATTGGACGAATGAAATATCGCTCCTCTTATGGGCAGAACCTTCTCCAACACTCGCGTGAGGTAGCAAATATTTGTGCTACAATGGCAGCAGAACTAGGTCTGAATGCAAAGGTTGCCAAACGTGCCGGACTCCTGCATGATATTGGAAAAGTTTCAGACGAGGATCCGGAACTGCCCCATGCTTTGCTGGGTATGCGCATTGCAGAGAGATACAAAGAGAAACCCGAAGTTTGCAATGCTATCGGGTCACACCATGAGGAGATGGAGATGAAATCTCTGATAGCTCCACTAGTAATGGTAGGTGATGCCATCTCCGGTGCCCGCCCCGGTGCTCGTCGTGAGGTTATCGAATCCTATATCAAACGTCTAAAAGATATGGAAGATATTGCGCTTTCACATCCCGGTGTGACAAAGACTTATGCTATTCAGGCCGGAAGAGAGCTGCGAGTGATCGTGGGGGCCGAAGAGGTATCGGATCAGCAATGTGAGGCTCTATCGAATGATATCGCCCGCAAAATCCAGGACGAAATGGTATATCCCGGTCAAATTAAGATTACAGTCATCCGTGAGACACGAAGTGTTGCATTTGCAAAATAAAAAATTATGGAAGAGAACAAAAACAAAGGTATTAGTATTACTCCCGAGGTGGCACGCGGCACCTATTCCAATCTTGTCTTCATCAATCACTCCAATTCGGAGTTCGTGTTTGACTTCATACAGATAATGCCCGGCATGCCCCAACCTAATGTCAATAGCCGTATTATTATGGCCCCTGAACATGCCAAGCGTCTTTTGAGGGCTCTTGAGGACAATGTAGGCAAGTACGAAAGAAGTTTCGGAGAGATAAATATACGCGAACCGCAACCACCCAATGTTCCTCCCATGGCCTTCGGAGGAGAAGCATAAGTGGTGCGGGGTACAAGGTACGTGTTGCGAGGTGGTACCGAGTGTGGAGTTTCGAGTTATTGATTATAAGTATTTGTTATGGGGAGGGAGATATGAGTTATAAGGATTTGGATATTTATAATTTAGCTTTGAGGCTGTTTTTTGATGTTCATTCTTTATCATTAAAGTTGCCGAGGCATGAGTTGTATGAAATGGGTTCACAGATTAGAAGATCTGCTGATTCTATAGTGACGAATATTGTCGAAGGATATGGAAGAAGGAGATACAAAGCAGAATACATTCGTTTTCTTACTTTTTCTCATGCCAGTATTGACGAAACCATTCTACACATATTAAAAATTAAACAGCTTTATCCACAATTTGCAGAAGAATACATTAACCTTGAAAAGGAATACAATATTTTAGGAGCAAAAATTCACAAATACATAGATTACGTAATAAAAAATTGGAGGTCCAGCGATTAGATTTACAACTTGTATGCGCAATTCGTGCTACTACATACACCATGCAACCCGCACCAATTACCACGCAACATGCAACATGCAACTCGTACCATAAAAAAGGGGCTTAGAAGTTAATCTAAGCCCCTTTTTTATATCCAGCTAAAAGCTTACACTTTGTGCAAAATTTCAACGGCTTCCATACCAACACGGATTGCTTTCTCGTTCATTTCCATCAAATGTTGATGACGTTCGGGAAGTGATTTCCTTAGTCCTTTTACAACATTTTCCATCGAAACAACCGGCTTTGCCTTGAGGTAGGCACCAAGTACAATCATATTGTAAGCCTTGGCATTGCCGAGCTTTGCAGCCTCATCGACTGCAGCTATACGACAGATTGTGATATCTTTCCTTTCTGGATGGCGTGTGATGCCATTGGGATCATAGATCAAGACTCCACCGGGCTTTACCTGTTTTTCAAATTTGTCAAGCGACTGCTGGTTGAGTATGATGGCAGTATCAAATCTGCTGAGAATTGGTGAACTAATCTTGTTGTCACTGAGTATGACGCTCACATTACAGGTGCCACCACGCATCTCAGGACCATATGAGGGCATCCAGGTCACTTCTTGATCCTGCATAATGCCTCCGTAGGCCAAAATCCTGCCCATAAAGAGGACTCCCTGTCCTCCGAAACCGGCTATAATAATCTCTTCTTTCATATTATTACTCTATTTTTTTATTCACAAAAATCGGGATGTTCTCAACGGTCCTTTATATCTCCAAGCGGATAGAAGGGGAACATATTCTCTTCCATCCATGTGTTGGCTGCTACCGGTGACAATTTCCATCCGGAATTACAGGTGCTTACCACCTCGATAAAGGATGTACCTTTATCCATCATGGAGTTTTCAAATGCTTTGCGGATAGCTCTCTTTGTTTTACGCACCGCGGCAGGATTCTGTACGGATTGTCTGGTAACGTAGCAGGTGCCTTCAAGCTGTGCTATAAGCTCCGTGATTTTCAAGGGGAAGCCATTTAGTTTGGCGTCTCGACCGTAGGGAGTAGTAGCTGTCACCTGTCCGAGTAGGGTAGTGGGAGCCATCTGGCCTCCGGTCATACCGTAGATTGCATTGTTGATAAAAATAACAACAATGTTTTCTCCACGGTTGCAGGCGTGCATAATCTCCGCGGTGCCTATTGATGCCAGGTCGCCATCACCCTGATATGTGAAGACATATTTATCAGGCATAAGACGTTTGGTAGCTGTGGCAAGGGCAGGAGCGCGGCCATGAGCGGCCTGTTGCCAGTCAATTTCAAGATAGTTGTATGCGAATACGGAGCAACCCACAGGTGAAATACCTATGGTCTTGTCCTGAATATCCATCTCCTCGATAACTTCAGCAATTATCTTATGGACGGTGCCGTGAGAGCAACCGGGACAATAGTGCATAACTGCATCTTTAAGTACGGGACTTTTTCCGTAAACTTTATTTTCGGGTTTTATAATATCATTAATCTCCATAGTCGCTATTTTTTAATATTTTTGACAAATACTTCATAAATCTCTTCAGGAGAGGGGATAGCACCTCCCTGACGGCCGTAGAAGTGTACAGGTACTCTTCCCGCAGCTATTCTGCGCACATCTTCCACCATCTGTCCTGAATTGAGTTCTACAGACATTATGCTTTTCATTTGAGGCACAAGTGCATCAAGTGCTTTTTCAGGGTAGGGGTAGAGCGTGATGGGACGTAATACGCCAAGCTTGATGCCATCCTGGCGTGCAAGTTCCACTACATTTTCACAGATACGGGACATACAACCAAATGCTACAATCAGATGATCGGCATCTTCTGTTTTATAGGTCTCATATCTGGCCTCTTCCGCCTCGATAGTGCTATATTTCTTCTGGAGATGGATGTTAAAGCGTTCCATAACATCTGCATCAAGAGCCAGTGATGTTACAATATTACCCGGCCTGGATGCAGGTTTGCCAAGTGTAGCCCAAGAGTCGCAGAGGGCTCTCAGCTCTTCTTCGGTACGACGGGGCTTTGCAGGGCGGAGTTCCACCTTTTCCATCATTTGCCCGATTACACCGTCACCAAGGATCATTACGGGATTGCGATATTTGAATGCAAGTTCAAATCCCAAATCCACAAAGTCATACATATCCTGTACGGAAGAGGGAGCAAGGACAATTGTCCTGTAGTCACCATGACCGCCACCCTTTGTAGCCTGGAAGTAGTCACTCTGGCTCGGTTGGATTGTGCCCAGACCGGGGCCGCCACGCATTACGTTTACTACAAGACAAGGCAATTCGCAACCTGCAAGATAACTCAGGCCTTCGCACATAAGGCTTATGCCGGGGCTACTGGAGGAGGTCATAACCTTTTTGCCACAGCAGGCACCGCCATAGACCATATTGATTGAAGATGTTTCACTTTCAGCCTGGAGTACCACCATACCTGTGGTTTCCCAGGGTTTTTCAGCCATAAGCGTCTCCATCACCTCCGACTGAGGTGTAATGGGATAGCCGAAATAGCCGTCGCATCCGCAGTTTATTGCAGCGTAAGCGATAGCTTCGTTTCCTTTCATTAAGATCTTTTCTGCCATATTGGTAATTTTAGATTTTGACACGATAAACCGTGATTACAGCGTCCGGACATACGGTAGCACAATTGGTGCAGCCGGTGCAATTCTCCGGGTTGGCCATGTATAAATAGTTGTAACCTTTACTATTCACCTCTTTGGAGAGGGCGATAGTATCTGTTGGACAAGTGGGGATGCACACTCCACATCCTTTGCATTTCTCGGTATCAACCGTGATAGCTCCTTTGATTGCCATATACTTTAGTTTTATTGGTTTTTAAATATTATTTATTTGAAAAAAAATTGAATCCTTTTGCTACGCCCTCGATGATGGCTCTCCACCTGAAGGCAATACCAATCAGGCAGATCAGCCCTATCCATATAAACGCCTTTGTAGTGTCACTTTGGGCACGATACCAATTTCCAATTTTTTTAAACATCAAAAATTATTTTTCTATCCTAATCCTCGCATCCACGGCAGTAACGCCTTTTTGGCTGCCCATTATAGGATTGATATCCATTTCAAAAATTTCAGGTGCACAATTGCATAGAGCGGAAACCCGACGGATAGTCTCATTGAACATCGCTTCATTGACTCCCTCCTGACCGCGCACTCCCTTGATCAGTTTATAACTGCGCAGATGGTGTATCATCTCCTCTGCCTCTACTGTGGAAATGGGAGAGATACCATAGGAAATATCTTTAAGTACCTCTATGTAGATACCTCCAAGACCACACATTACCAGATGCCCAAACTTATCTTCTCTCTTGGCACCCACAAAGAGTTGAGTGCCGCTTACCATCGGTTGGAGCAGTACTCCGACGCAATCCTCTACACGCATCATACGGTTGTACTCCCTTTCGAGTGTATGTTCGTCGCTTATGTTGAGTGAGACTCCGCCCACATCGCTTTTGTGTACGGGCCCCACTACCTTCATTACCAGCGGCCATCCTATCTCTCTCGCTGCCTTGAGAGCCTCAGGGTAGGTGGAGACCACCAGCTCCTTGACTCTGTTGATACCTGCTGCATCGAGGATTTCCTGCGTCTTTTCAGGCGTTAAGTAGCCATTGTCGCTATTGTCAATTATATTGCGGATTTTCTCTTTATCAACAGGTGGATGCTCATTGCAGAGAATGGGCTCGGGTACATTTAATATTTTTGAGAAGCAGGCACCGAAAATAACCTCTTCGGGAAATGTGATTCCTCCCTTATCTCTAAAATCCTCTATTGCATCCTTCGCATTTACAATGGAGGTCAATATGGGGAATATGGGTTTTTTACAAACTTTCTGTTTTTCAAGTATTTTGTCATATGCCTCGTCGCTGGAGACAAGGCCGGGATTGCCAAATATCACTGCCATGCTATCAACGTCAAAATCATGCTCACAAGCATCGATGATTTTACCGAGCTGATCGGCAGTGCCGGTAGCCAGAAAGTCGATGGGATTGGAGACGGAAGAGCCGGGATAAAGCTCCTTGAGGAGAGCATCAGCCTTTTCCCCCACCAGATTGGGAATTTCTATATTGTTGGAAGAGAGTATGTCGGTCAACATCACGGCAGGGCCGCCTGCGTGGGTTATTATGGCCATCTTGCGTCCTTTGACAGCGTTGAACATAAGTATAGCAGCAGTAGTCACCAGCTCTGCACGGCTATAACATCTGATAACTCCGGCCTTACGGAAAAGTGCGCTTACAGCTTTATCGGGAGAGGCCATCGCACCGGTATGTGAAGATGCAGCGCGGGATCCTGCTTCGCTATAACCCGATTTGATTGCTACCACCCTTGCCCCTTTGCGGTAGAGCGAATAGGCATGTTTAAGAAACTTTTGGGGGGCGTTTATGCTCTCTATATAGAGCATTTTTACCGGTGAGCTTTTTCCATGAACATAGGATTCATCAAAATACTCAAGCATATCTTCAACCCCAATCTGAGCGGAATTGCCTACTGAAAAAATCGACGCAAACTTAAGTCCCAGCTGCATCGCAAGTTCTAAAATGAATACGATAGTGGCCCCTGAGCCCGATACAAGGTCAATTCCCATAGGGGAAAGGCTTGGTATGGGTTTGGTGAAAACTCCGGTGTAGGCGGGAGTTATAACTCCGACACAGTTGGGTCCAATAAGTGAGGCTCCAACATCATTGGTCATCTCAACAATCCTGCGTTCATATTCCGCTCCCTCCTCACTGTCCTCGGCAAAGCCTGCGGAAATGATAATGATGGCCCCGCAGTTTTTCTTGTAGCATAAATTTTCAACGGTATCTACACAAAACCTTGCCGGAATGGCAAGAATTGCAAGATCAACTTCGGGAATCCCATCTATGGTCAGGAATGTTCTGCAACCCCGGATTTCTCCTGAGGCTTTGGGGTTTACTACATAAATGTCGCCTTTAAAGTGTGTGGAAAGGAGATTTTCGAGAATAGCTCCTCCGGGCTTATGAATGTCTTCACTGCCTCCTACTACGACAATGCTTTTGGGTGAAATCAGCTGTTTTGAGATCATCAATTTCAAGGTTTATTACGCAAATTTATGAATTATTATCGAAAATATCAATTATAATTCAAAAACTATTAAAAAATATGCTTTTGATTACAGATTGTAACTTTTTGGCCTATTTTTTCTTATATATGGCAAATAATAACGTTACTATTGTGACATTATAGATCTTTTTTGTTACTTTTGTTAAATTTTAGACTTAAATATATGGGTACTATTTTGCTTAAACAGGCAACACTAAAGGGGGAACAAAAGGATATCCTTATCAGGGATAATAGGATTGAAGTCATATCTGACTCAATTTCCTTAAGTGCGAAGAGAGAGATCGACTGTACCGGTAAAACTATTATTCCGGGGCTTATAAATATGCATACCCATTCGGCGATGTCACTAATGCGTGGTATCAGTGAGGATGTTCCACTCAGAGAGTGGCTAAATAATATTTGGTCTATCGAAACACACCTTCAGGAGGAGCATATCTATTGGGGAGCCAAACTTGCTGTTTTGGAGATGATAAAGACAGGTACCACTACTTTTCTCGATATGTACTGGATGTTGCCGCAAGTGGCGCAAGCAGTTGAAGAGATGGGGATAAGAGCTGTTCTTACATATGTTTTTCTTGATCATTTCGATGTTGAGAAGTCTGAGGTACAGAAAGCCGAATGTAAATGTCTTTATGACTCTTCCAAAGAGTGGAATAAAAGATGCAAATTTGGTGTTTCCATCCATGCGGACTATACGGTATCTAAGAATACAATGGTCTGGGCCGCTGATTTTGCCAAAGAAAATGGCCTCATACTTCATACACACATCTCCGAAACGCATCAAGAGGTGCTTTCAGATAAGGAAAAATATGGAATGAGTCCGGTAGCCTACTACGACTCACTCGGTATTCTTGATTCTAATGTCATTGCTGCTCATGCTCTCTGGTTAGATGATGAGGATATCGATATTTTTGCAAAACGTGGCGTTACCGCGGTGCATAATGTCAACTCCAATCTTAAACTCGGCTCCGGCTACAGGTTCAGATATGGTGACTTGAAGGCAGCGGGAGTTAATATCTGTCTCGGCACTGATGGAGCAGGCTCTTCCAATAATCTTGATATGCGTGAAAGTATGAAGACAATGTCTTTACTGCAGAAAGGGTGGACCGGTGATACCACAACTCTCCCTTTGAATGAACTGATGGATGTAGCGACACTCAATGGTGCGCGTGCACTCGGTATTGACACGGGCAGAATTGAGGAGGGAGCCCTTGCTGACATACTACTTGTGGATACCCGTTCAGAAGCATTTATACCGAATATTAATTTTGAAAGCAATTTCATCTTTTCTGCCAATAGTTCCTGTATAGATACAGTAATTTGCGATGGCAAAATAGTTATGGAGGGCCGTAAAGTGCCCGGCGAGGAACAAATATTGCAAAAAGCGGATGAAATGGCCTGGAAACTTATAAAATCACAATGATGGATCAAAGACTTAAAGCAATTTACGAAGCTGCCGATTACCTGCGCGAGCGGACCGGTGGATTTGTGCCCAAAGTGGGTATTATTCTTGGCAGCGGCCTCGGCAAACTTGCCGATTCTATAAAAAATCCGATAACCATTCCCTATTCTGAAATACCGAATTTTTCGCGTTCTACGGCTTTAGGGCATAAAGGCAATTTGATTTTTGGCACCATTGCCGGAAAACCGGTATGTGCAATGCAGGGCAGATTCCATTATTACGAGGGTTATCCGATGGAGAAGGTGACTTTGCCTGTAAGAGTTATGAAGGTGCTTGGCATAGAGTATCTCTTTGTCTCAAATGCGGCAGGCGGGGTCAATTTAGATTATAAGGTAGGCGACCTGATGATAATCAGTGACCATATCAATCGCCTTCCCAATCCTCTTGTAGGTCCTAATCTGGATGAGTTCGGCCCCCGTTTTCCCGATATGACACGTCCCTATGACCTCAATCTGATTCGTCAGGCCGAAAAAATTGCCGGTCAGGAAGGCATCAAACTCTTCAAAGGTGTTTACCTCGCCGGTACCGGCCCCTCTTATGAGACTCCGGCTGAGTATCGTTTCTTCCGTATGGTTGGTGCGGATGCGATTGGAATGTCAACCATTCCCGAGGTTATAGTGGCCCGCCATTCGGATATTCCCGTATTTGGTATTTCCGTCATCACCAATGAGGCTCATGGCGATTTTGCCGAAGATTTTGTAAATGATGGAGATGATGTTGTAAGAGCAGCTGATGCAGCTGCAGGTACCATGACGCACCTATTTAGTAAACTAATAGAATCATTATAATGCTGACAAGAGTTTTTGCATACGATTCGGTGGAGCTCAGTTCCAATGGTCGTGAAGTGATTATACTTGACCAATCTTTGCTTCCGAATCAAGAGAAATTTATTCACCTGACTACTGCGGAACAGGTCTTTTTTGCCATAACTTTGATGAAAGTGCGTGGGGCGCCTGCTATAGGCATAGCTGCGGCTTTCGGTCTGGCAATGTCCATAAACAGATCCAAGTGCAGAGAGCTTGATCTTTTTGAAAAGGAATTTTTGAGGACCAAGCGCTACCTCTACATATCTCGTCCTACAGCCATCAATCTGATGTGGGCTTTGGACCGCATGGAGGATTGTTTTTACAGAGTGAAGAATAGTATCGACGATACTGATCAGACTGTAATTGATATTATCAAAAATGCCCTCATTGCAGAGGCCCGTTCCATAAAGGTTGAAGAGACCAGGATGTCGGTTGGCATTGCGGAACATGGTATCTCATTGCTTACCCATGGCTGTGGCATTCTCACTCACTGCAATGCCGGTCATCTGGCCGTATCCCGCTATGGTACTGCCTTGAGCCCGATTTATCTCGCTTATCAGAA
Source organism: Bacteroidales bacterium (assembly GCA_012798805.1). Taxonomy (GTDB): domain Bacteria; phylum Bacteroidota; class Bacteroidia; order Bacteroidales; family UBA932; genus Cacconaster. The sequence continues at coordinate 10,096 of JAAZMM010000017.1, read as the reverse complement.
AGGTTATTCTCCCATGGTCTATGTCAACGAGACAAGACCTCTATTGCAGGGAGCACGTCTGACTGCTTTTGAGCTTATGAAAGCCGGTATAGATGTTACCTTGATTTGTGACAATATGGCCTCGATTGTTATGAGCCAGAAAAGGGTCGATACGGTCTTTGTAGGATGTGATCGCGTGGCTGCGAATGGCGATGTGGCCAATAAGGTGGGAACCAGTGGCCTTGCTATTCTGGCAAAACATTATGGCATTCCCTTTTATGTTTTCGGTCCTTCCAGTACGATCGATTTTAATTGTGCTTCAGGTAGGGATATTGTTATTGAGGAGCGTCCCTCTTATGAGATGACAGACATGTATTTCAGCAAGCCGATTGCCCCAAAAGGGACCAAGGTCTTTAATCCCTCATTTGATGTCACTCCGGCTGAGCTTATAACAGGTATTGTTACAGAGAAAGGTATATTCAAACCGGAAGAACTCAGCAATGCGAAATAGTGTATGGTTAGATTTCTGAGTCTTTCCAGCGGCAGCAACGCAAACTGCTATTACCTTGGAAATAGTAATAGGGGTTTGCTTATAGATCTTGGTGTCGGTGTAAGGTCTCTAAAAAAACGTCTTGCCGAACACGATATCTCATTTGACAATATTGATATGGTGCTGGTAACTCATGACCATATTGATCATATCCGGAGTCTGGGTTCCTTTACTGAACGTCATCGTAAGCCTGTTCTTGCAACAGCTACCCTTCATAAAGCCCTGAGTACCCATTTCTGTACTCGTGGCTCTCTTTCGGGATGTGTCCGTATTTTGGAGGAAGATGTTTCTTTCCAATCGGATGAGATAAGGATTACAGCTTTTGCAGTGCCTCATGATGCTACACAGACTTTGGGCTATCATATAGATTTCGATGGGGTCAAGTTTACTTTTCTGACCGACATTGGATTTCCAACCGATGAAGCAGTAAGGTATGCCTCTATGGCAAATCATCTAATTGTAGAAGCCAATTATGATATAGATATGTTGTTGCGCGGACCTTATCCAAAAAGCCTGAAAATGAGAATCCTCGAGGATACCGGTCATCTATCGAATGACCAGACTGCATCTTTGGTCAGAAGAGCTTTCCATCCGGAATTAAAAAGCATACATCTGGCACACTTGAGTCGCAATAATAACACTCCTGAACTGGCATTTCAAACGGTAAGTGATGCACTTTCAGAGATAGGTGTGAAAGTAGGGGAGGATGTTATTTTAAATTGTCTGCCACGTGCCAACTCTTCGGAAGTTATGGAATGTTCATAACTTGTTTGCCGATTTTATCAGAACGGCATAATTTTGGCTATCTTTGTAATGACATACGGAACTTGAAACAATAAAATATAAGGAATATGAAAAGAATTCTTTTGGTGCTATCCCTGTTTTCTGCATTAGTGCTATGCAGTTCGTGTGAAAACCTTTATCCCGACTCAGATATGTTGTTGGGTACATGGTCCTCCTATGAATGCTTCAAAAAGGGTGGTACTCCCTTTTCTTATACACTTGAAAGATATATTTTTTCCCCTGATGGTTATGTTGCCTTCTATGACAATAGCAAATTCCAGTTCAAGCTTCCCTATGGATATAATGCAACTACCGGTATTCTGTCGATTATGGATGGTACCGATGAGCATGGTAATAAGCAGCCAGTGGAATATCCGGCTGTAATTGAATATATCGAGGAAGTCAAATCAAATGTTTTGACCATCACTTATGATGAAGGATATACTATTCGCTATCGCAAACGATAGGTTGGTGTGCGTGTTGCATGTTGCAGGGTACGAGGTACCACGCAACCCGTAACCCGTACCATGTAACATTAATCCACAAATTGCATTTTGTAATAGGCCGCCGTGAGTTTTTCTCCGGTGGCTTTTTCTATCATATCATTCCATTCGTAGCGCATTCCGGGAGTGAATACATACTCCATAAGCCACTCTCCAACTACTTTGTTTCCAATATAACATTCGCCAGTCATATCCTGACTCTTGGTGACATTAGTCACTATATAGTGGTGAAGTTGTGAGGCCAGAAGGGCTCCAAGCTGGTAATTGTGATAGTAGCATGGATAGAGTGCCACATGTATTTTTGATGCCCAATCAGGTTGGTTGCGACCTTCAGGTCTATTGAGAAGTTGATATTTTTCCACAAGATCCCACCATAGGGTATTCAGGTCCTGTTCGGGGTCTGCATACATCTCCTTTTCAAACCTATACATAACCTGCGTCCAGCGGCTGAAGACAAGTTGCTGGAGACGGAGTGAACGAATACAATCCTCATTGATTGCAGCTGCTTCCTCTTCAGGAAGGTCCACCATAACCTTCATCCATTCCGTATTGCGGGACATCCTTTCAAACAACATTGCTACAGCCTCCGTAGTAAAACTATGTGCTGCATTGCGGAGGAATAGGGGATTGCCTGCCGCATCGTGACCAACAGCATAAACAGCATGGCCAAATTCGTGAAGCATTGTTGACATCCATTGCTCGTTGTCAGAGATATTACACAGAACGCGTACGTCGCCATGATGGTCGATATCTATGCAATAGGCATGTTGGTTTTTGCCGTCACGCGGATATAGGTCGCTGTTCATCATTATGGTGCCCACGTTAAGGCCTATACTGTTGTAGAAATCGGTAGTAATAGTTTCAAGATTGCGTCCCTTATAATATTGGTCGAAGTCCACAGGATAGAGATCGGGGGCTTCCTGGAAAAATCTTCCCTGGAAGTGCCAGGGCATCAGTTTTTCTGTCGGAATTTTGTATTTAACAGCAAATTTTTTGTCCATATCGGCCTTAAGTGCGGCAAATCCTTCCCGTGTCATTTCATCCAGTTCATCGAAGAGGGCTGAAATCTCTTCAGGATCCTGTTCCGAAAGAGTCAAAGCCATTGTATGATAATTGTCAAAACCCAGTGATTGTGCCAGACGGTTGCGAAGTCTCACAATTTCCAATACATCTTCAGCCACATAAGGCCCTATTGCCTTGTGGGCGTTCCAAATCTCTTCGAGGACCCTGTTGTCCGTTGAGGTGCGGAGTGTGTTTTCCACAAAATTGTCATTGACCTTTTTGCCACGGAACTCCGCACGGAAACCGGCATATTTCTGTTCCAGAAGGCTCTCTTTTTCTATTATGAGATTTTGTAGTGTCGTGTCTGCCTGTCCTTTGAGAAACGAGAGGTAGAGTATGTCGAGTTGTCTCTTAAGGAGGGGGTTAGAAACTCTGCCGCTTTTCTTGATTCGGCTGAGTTTATCAAATATCGCTTTGTCTGAATAGATTTCGGCAGTTTTCATGCTAGCCTGGGCATATCTTTGAAAATCTTCGGGATTGCCATTTGTGGTACCTGCCCAGTAACTTTTTGATGATTCTACATAGAGAGGCATGAGCGTACCCTCGAGTTCGGATATGAGGGATTTGAGCTCTTTCTCATGGTTACAGCTTGTTAACATAACTAGTGAAAGTAGCAGAAAAAGGTATATTTTTTTCATGATCAAAATTTTTTGTTCATTTCCCAGGTAGAGTCGAGGAGAAATATGGAAAGTTCGTCCTCTTCAATGACATCAAGTAGCAACCGTTTGAGAGTCAATTCCTTGACCTTAAACTGAGTGAAAATGTAGGTGTTAAAGTCCTTTTTGCCATGGAGAAGCCCATCTATAGGGAAATTGATTTGGAGGATATAGTTATCTTTGTCGTAAGTGAACGTTCCGGTATAATTGGCAATAATCATATTGGTCTTACCCTCTCCCTCCCATATCTGAAATTTAAATGTGCCTTTTTTTTCAAATACCAGAGAATATCGTGTTTCTGCATAATTGAGTTCAATCTCTCCTTCATAAACTTTTACCACATCCCACTGGCCATAGAGAAGAGATTCTTCGCTCATCAAATCGAGCATAAACTGACATCCCGAAAGGGAAATCAGAGCTGCCGTCACAAGCGAAAACAGAGTCAATTTTTTCATAATTAGGGTTTTAGTAACACACGAAGATAATAAAAAAAGAATAAAACATACTTTTTATTCAAAATATATCTGCCCGAAATGTTCCGGAGTATGGAAATTTGGAGAGGGAATAGGAATGGGATGCCAGCTCAAATAGTGTGGCACGGACATCTTGTCTCCACATTTATAGAAATTTGCCGCAACGCTGCGTCCCGACAGATCGGCAAACTCGGAAAGAGAATAAATTGATTTGGGAATAGCGATAGTAAGAGTCCATTCTTGTTCACCTGAACGCTCTCCAAAAGGCTTACTGCCCAGAGTCGATTGGCGCCTGATCAGGCCCATGATATCATCCCCAAAACGAGTTCGCTGCTTGCGATCCGGCCCTCCCGCAAATGTACCGTGTCCTATGCAATTCATTTCCAGATTATAGTAAATAGAGTCCCTATCGGATGGAATCATAAAAAATTCCACACATGAGTCATGATAAGGTTTAGATCCCGCATCATATCCGAACGTAGCTCTGACTCCCTCTTCCTTAACTACATACTGGAGATAAATCTCTTCCGCAGAATGAGCAATGCGGAACTTCACATCCGGTTTATAACTATAATTATCCCAGTTTATCACATCAATTGAATGAAATGTGATGTTTTCCTTATCAAACATTGCTGAAACTTCAGCAATAGAGGGCTTTAAAGAGCTGAAAGCCACTTTTTTAACTATTACTGTTTGCATATTTTCTGAAATATTTACGCTTGTCTTGGATCTGCACCCGGTTAATAAAACCGGAATCAACAGAGCCATAACGAAATATCTACTTATTTTCATAAACTCAAAGTTAAAAAATAAAGTAACAATCGTGTTGTTTTTCTACTATATATTTAGTAATTTTGCATATTAATGTTCTTTTTTTTTTAACAGTTGTAAATTATAAAAAATTAAATATAAAATTATCTATGAAAAAAAGAGTTTACCGCTTCGGCGGAAAAAGTGCCGAAGGTAACGGCACTATGAGAAATCTCCTTGGAGGTAAAGGAGCCAATCTTGCAGAGATGTGTACCCTGGGTATTCCCGTTCCTGCCGGTTTTACAATCACTACTGAGTGTTGTACAGAGTATTTCGAACTAGGTGGCAACTATCCCAAAGGGTTAAAGGAAGAGGTTGATGCTGCCCTCAAGGCTACTGAAGAGACTATGGGGTTGAAATTTGGTGATCCGAAGGATCCACTCCTTTTGTCTTGCCGTTCGGGTGCAAGAATGTCAATGCCCGGTATGATGGAAACCGTCCTCAATATCGGTCTTTGCTCTGCCACAATTCCCGGACTTATCGAAAAGTCCAGGAACCCCCGTTTTGTATATGACGCTTACCGCCGTCTGATCATGATGTACTCCGATGTTGTGATGGAGAAAGCCGAGGGTATCGAGCCTGAGGATGGTCAGGGTATTCGTGTACAGCTTGATAATATGCTTCAGGATCTTAAGACGAAGAAAGGCTACAAGGGTGATACCGATCTCACAGAAGAGGATTTGAAATCACTTTGTGAGCAGTTTAAAGTGCGTGTAAAAGAGGTTCTTGGTAAAGAGTTCCCTGATGATGCGCAAGCACAGCTCTGGGGCAGTATAGGTGCAGTTTTTAAATCCTGGAATGGTAAGAGAGCTATTGCTTATCGTCGCATTGAGCGTATTCCCGATGATTATGGTACTGCAGTAAACGTTCAGGCCATGGTATTTGGTAATATGGGTTCCAATTCCGCTACCGGTGTTGCCTTCTCCCGTAACCCTGCAACAGGTGAGCACACATTTTATGGTGAGTGGCTCGTAGATGCACAGGGAGAAGATGTTGTAGCAGGTACTCGTACTCCCAACCCTCTAAACGAAGCTACTAAGAATGAACACAATAAGCATCTTGTTTCTCTCGAGAAAGCCATGCCTCAGGTCTATAAGGAGCTAGATAAGATCCAGGACGACCTCGAGCACCATTTTTCCGATATGCAGGATATTGAGTTTACCATCCAGGATGGAAAGCTTTGGATACTTCAGTGCCGTGTTGGTAAGAGAACCGGTTTTGCTGCGCTCAATATGGCGATGGATATGATTCAGGAGGGTATGATTGATGAAAAGACCGCAGTAATGAGAGTTGCTCCCAAGCAGCTTGATGAGATACTTCACCCGATTCTCGATCCCGAGTCTGAGAAGAAGGCTCAGGTTATAGCTAAGGGGCTGCCTGCAGGTCCGGGTGGAGCGGTTGGCAAACTTGTCTTTACTTCCGAAGCTGCAATTGAGGCAGCTGCAAGAGGAGAGGAGGTAATCTTGGTGCGTGAAGAGACTAACCCGGAAGATGTGGAAGGTATGCGCGTTTCCGTTGGATTGCTTACTTCGCGCGGAGGTATGACCTCTCATGCTGCATTGGTGGCACGTGGATGGGGTAAGTGTTGTATCGTGGGTTGCGATGCTATCAAATTTGCAACAGTTGATGGCCAAAGAGTGATTAATATTGGTGATAAGAGCTATAAGGAGGGTGATATTTTCTCTCTCAATGGTACGAAGGGGCATGTATATGATGTAGCAGTCAGTATGGTAGATGCTTCCGAGAACCCTCGTTTTGTAGAGTTTATGGATATGGTTGACAAATTCCGCAAGCTCGGTGTACGTACTAATGCCGACACCCCTGAGGATGCTGAAAAGGCACTCGAATTTGGAGCTGAAGGTATCGGACTTTTCCGTATTGAGCATATGTTCTATGGTAAAGATGCGGAGGCACCCCTTTCGAAGCTCCGCAAGATGATTCTTGCGACTACTCTTGAAGAGAGAATAAATGCCCTCAAGGAGTTGGAGCCTTATCTGGTGGATTCTATCAGGGAGACAATGCGCGTTATGAATGGTAAACCTGTTACATTCCGTCTCCTCGATCCGCCTTTGCATGAGTTTGTGCCTCAGACTCAGGAAATACAACAGGAGTTGGCGGATGAGCTTGGTATTACCCTTGAAGAGATTAAGGAGAGGGGCGAAATGCTCCATGAGGTCAATCCGATGATGGGCCACCGGGGAGTGCGTATCGGTATTACCTATCCCGAGGTTAGCCATATGCAGTTCAAGGCTATTTTTACAGCTACTGCACAGCTGATCAAAGAGGGTCTCAATCCGCTCCCTGAAATTATGATTCCGGTGACTATCTCCGTCAAGGAGCTCGATTTCCAGAAGGCTATTTGTGAAAAAGCAAAGGCTGAAGTTGAGGCAGCTGAAGGTATAGAGATCAAATATCAGTATGGTACAATGATCGAAATTCCCCGTGCAGCAATCCTTGCTCCTGAGATGGCCAAGAGTGCTCAATTCTTCTCGTTTGGTACAAATGACCTGACACAGATGACTTATGGTTTTTCCAGAGATGATATTGGCTCTTTTATGAACGATTATCTGGAGCATGGAATCATTGATTTCGATCCTTTCCAGACATTGGACTTGAGTTCTGTCGGAAAACTTGTTAAGTTGGGTCTTGACGGTGGTCGCTCGACCGATCCAAACCTCAAGGTTGGTATTTGCGGTGAGCACGGTGGCGATCCGGATTCAGTACATTTCTGCCACAAAATCGGCATGAATTACGTATCCTGCTCACCATTCAGAGTTCCTATCGCAAGACTTGCTGCTGCACAGGCAGCTATTGCCGACAACAAGTAAAATGCTTCTAGATATCCCCGGGCATGATTTTTGTCCGGGGTTCTTTTTATAATATTGGCACCATATGAGACAACCTGTACTAAAACCATTCAATGATGCCCGTTCGATTGGTGTAATACTGAATCTCAGAAACTCCAATTGTCCGGATACAGTAGCTTTTCTCAACCAGGAAGCTGGAAGACATGGGTTTAAGATCCATTATCTCCTTGTTAACCTCAATAAGCAGCCTATACCCCAGTGGTGTCTGGACTACAGAATGACTGTGATTAATTACAGACGTGACTTTACTCATTGGGGCAAATTGAAGTCTGATGTAGCAGACAAATTCATCAATACCGAATTTGATTTTTTGTTTGCTGTTTCAAATCATTCCCATCCGGTTGTTACCAAGATTGCCGCGCTTTCCAAAGCGGGCTTCAAAGTGGGTAAATATTTCTCCAGGGACAACCCCTATGATCTTACATACAGGCCCTCTTTTTCAGAAAGAGATCTGGAACTTTCAAGAGAGTTTGTGTCAAACATACATCTTATAACATTACCCGATAATTCAGACTATTAATTTATGTCAAAAAAAATAGGACATTACCTCCTTGTTACTCTTAAAGGACTATGTATGGGTGCTGCAGATGTGATTCCGGGAGTTTCAGGAGGCACAATTGCATTTCTTACCGGTATCTATGGAGAGCTGATTGAATCGATCAAGTCTGTTGATCTTGAGGCTATTAAACTACTATTTACGGGTAAATTCCGCCAGTTTTGGAAAAAAATCAATGGCAATTTTCTCCTTTCACTTGTACTTGGCATACTGATAAGCATTTTTTCATTTGCTAAAGTAATGCAGTATTTGTTGGTGCATCATCCGATACCTTTATGGTCCTTCTTCTTTGGACTCATTTTGGCTTCGCCTATCTATATAATTAAAGAGATTGAGGGTAAGAAGCTTATCCACCTGTTGCCCACTATTGTCGGGATCGCAGTTGGAGTTTTGATTTGCCTGATATCGCCCACAGAGACAACAGATGCACTTTGGTTTATATTTATTTGCGGAGCCATTGGCATTTGTGCCATGATACTTCCAGGCATTTCCGGCAGTTTCGTATTGCTCCTTCTGGGGAAATATGCCTATATAATTGGGGCGGTAAGTGATTTGAATATTCCCGTCCTGCTTGTTTTTGCGGCAGGAGCGATTATCGGCATCATAATGTTTTCTAAATTTCTCTCCTGGCTCCTAAAGAAGGCATATAACGGCACTTTGTTTTTCCTCTCGGGTCTGATGATAGGATCTCTGGTAAAAGTCTGGCCCTGGAAAAAAGTTCTGGAAAGCGGTGTGGACCGGCCGGTATTACCGGGAGATTATGCCGGCGATCCTCAGTTGCTTCAGGCTATAATATGGTTTTTGGTGGGAGTCCTCCTCCTGTTTGGGATTGAATTTATGGCTAAAAAGCTCAAATCCTCAAAACAATAAGGGATTAAATAGGAGTTTAGGGTCTGAATGTCGGCTTTTTTCTGAAAAAGGTCTCTAAAAATTTGTACGTTGTAAAAAAATATGTACTTTTGCAGTCCCAAAACGAAAAGCAACCTCTTGACATAAGTCCCGGGGGATTCCGGAGCAGCAACGTTGCGTTAAAACATTAAAACAATGGATTTGATTAAGATTGCACAGGAAGCTTGTGCACAAGAAACAAAACAGTTACCGGATTTTAATGCCGGTGATACGGTTACCGTTACTTATAAGATTAGGGAGGAAAACAAAGAGCGCTTTCAGAAATTCCGCGGTATAGTTATTCAGAAACGCGGTACAGGTGCCACCAAGACTTTTACAGTACGTAAGATCTCTAATGGGGTAGGTGTTGAGAGGATTTTTCCTCTTTCATCACCTCTTATTGAGGATATTGAAGTTAACAAATTCGGTGCAGTACGTAGAGCACGCATATTCTATCTAAGAAAGCTCACCGGTAAGAAGGCACGTATTAAAGAAAGGAGAGTTACACGTCAGACTCCTAAAGCTTAATAACGAATTTTTATAAGGCCCCATAGCTCAACTGAATAGAGTATTTGACTACGGATCAAAAGGTTACAGGTTTGAATCCTGTTGGGGTCACCAGAAAAGGCAGAAAAATCTGCCTTTTCTTGTTTAAATGCACTCTGGGGGCGTTTTTTGAATTATTAGAAAATTTTGGATTATCCGATAATTCGTCACCTTTTTGGCTACCGAAAAATAAAATATGCGTCACCTCAACATTATTTGGGGAACCACAGCAGCGCAGAAGCGCTGTGTGGCTGCGCAGGCTACCATTTCTCTTTTTAACAAATTCGCGCTAATTCGCGCCACTTTTTTACCCCACACTCGGAACTCAGAAATCAGAACTACCCTGCAACCCGCACCCCGTATCTCGCACCCTGCAACCCGCAACCCGTACCCCGTATCTCGCACCCTGCAACCCGCAACCCG
>JAAZMM010000104.1 GCA_012798805.1 Bacteroidales bacterium | reverse complement strand
GCCACCTTTTCTATGGGGAGCACCTTTTTAAACTCGGCGGCATATTTGGTAAAAACCTCATCCTGCGCAGCCACACACGCAATATAGTCGTCAACTCTTTTTTGAATTTCCGTTTCGGTAAGTTTTTCTACCGCTTTGCTCTTGAGCAACTGTAGTGCCCGCACGCATTTGGAGTGTGCACTTCTGCTCTCTTTGAGAAATTGATTGTAAACCGGCCAGAATAGCTGAGCCTCTTCGGGCGTAAGATCTATCTCAGATGTAAAAAATGCTATTCTTTCATTCTGCCACTTGTTGTATATCGCCTCATGCTGAGATCTTCTCCCTTGCCTCAGAGTCTTGTCTTGTGCTGTTGCTCCAAGACAAAGTACAACAGCCATGATTGTCAAAATAACTCTTCTCATATCATGTTTCATTTATTATCATAATACAATTGCGCCAACTCCATTGAGGAGTACTGTGAAGCCAGATAGCTTACAATGGTATCTTCGTCAAAATCGATCTCTTCCGCATCATCAAAATAGTCCAGATCTTCCTCTACGGAATCGATGAAATCAAGTCTTAGCAACCCACTTTCAATCATTGTCGCAAAATAGGAATTGTCCTGATCCGGACTCCTGTTTATGGTGTTGGTCAATCTCAAGACCCCATAGCCCATACCGAGAATCAATCCAAATGTACAGGCAAGCAATAGTGCCGGCTTAAAAAAGCCAAACACCCTTTCTGCACGGGAAGGAGTGACATCCGTTTGAACTGCCCCTTCCTGACCAATGCCTGCCAAAGAGAGAAGATTCTCTTCAAGAGACTCCAGATAACCTTCGGGGGCCTTGAAAGGATTGCATTTCAAATGCGGGTTGTCGTGTATGTCATTTAATTGATTCATCTACCTTTTAGACATTAAATCGCATAAAAGGTTTAATAGCCCTCTTTTTTGAGATACTCTTGTACTTTGTTGAAAGCGTGGTGATAAGATGCTTTAAGGGCTCCAACCGAAATACCCATTATTTCGGACAAGTCCTCATACTTTATCTCGTGGAAATAGCGCATCACAAAGACACTCTTCTGCTTTGGCGGCAGCGTGGCTATCGCCTTCTGGAGAGCAAGCTGAAGTTCATCTCCATCAAAAAGCGGATCCGACTCGATAAATGAAGCCAAATCCATATTGGGATCACGAAGCGTAAAGGTGGCACGAAGCTTTTTTCTCTTCAGAAAGGTCAGACTCTCATTTGTAGCAATACGGTAAAGCCAGGTATAGAGCTTGGACTCCCCCCTGAATCCGGGCAGAGAATTCCAGACTTTAATAAATGTCTCCTGCAAAATATCATTAGCATCATTATGATCGGCCACCATCTGCCTTATATGCCAATAAAGACGCTCACTGTACTTACGTACAATGAAAGTAAAGGCACGCTCGGCCTGGCCCGATTTGTACAGCTCTATGATATCGCGGTCTTCCATCTATTCCCCCTAAGCAGCAACGATTTTCAGTTATTATGCACCGGTAATATCCCTTACTGCAGCAACAATATGCGCTGCATCCAGCCCATAGGCCGACATCAGTTGAGCCGGCTTACCGCTCTGGCCGAAACGGTCATTTACTGCAACAAATCTCATTGGCGCCGGATGTTCCCTTGCCAAAAGTCCTGCAACCGCTTCTCCCAGACCTCCGGCTATCAGATGCTCTTCGGCACAGACCACACGACCCGTCTTTGCTACCGAAGTCAGGATAGCTTCGCTATCGAGGGGTTT
>JAAZMM010000103.1 GCA_012798805.1 Bacteroidales bacterium | reverse complement strand
TTGACCTCGGATATGGATATGAAGAGTAGTAATTAACATATATATATTTAAAAATCATGAAACGTTTATTGACAATTATAACAATTATGAGCGCACTTTCAGTAGCGACATCCTGCACAATGGCTTCGAGTGACACGGATTCAGCTCCCCTGATTACAAAACCTACGGTAGTAGTGGAGAATGGACAATATACTCCCGAAATAATGCATTCTCTTGCCAAAGTGTCAGACCCGCAGATCTCCCCTGACGGCACGAAAATCCTCTACGGTGTTGGCTATACCTCAATTGAACAGAACAGGAGCAACCGTGAGCTCTTTGTGATGAATATTGACGGAAGCAATAAGGTACAACTTACAAAAACCCCCCAAAGTGAGAGTAATGCCCGCTGGATAGAGGGCGGCAAGCGAATTGCCTTCCTTAGGGGCGGCCAAATGTGGGTAATGAATGCCGACGGTACCGGTGAGAAGAAGGTAAGTGATCTCCCCGGTGGAATTATGGAGTTTAAATTTTCTCCCGACGGTAAAAAAGTGCTTTATTCGGCCGATTTCCAGGTGGCAAAGCGTCCCGCAGATATTTATCCTGATCTCCCGAAGTCCACAGCCCGTACTATTGAAGGGTTGATGTATAGACATTGGGATCACTTCGTAGAGAGCATTCCTCACACCTTTCTTGCGGACTTTGATGGCATTAAATTAGGAGAGGGGGTTGATTTGCTTGCGGGAGAGCCCTATGAGCTCCCTGCCGAGCCTTTCAGCGGCCTTGAGCAGCTTGATTTTTCTCCGAATGGTGATCAGATTGTCTATTCCTGTCGTAAGAAAACCGGCAGGGAGTATGCATTCTCCACCAACACCGATATCTACCTGCTTACTCTTGCAGACAATGCTTGCGTGAATATTTCCGAGGGAATGATGGGCTACGACACCGATCCGGTATTCAGCCCTGACGGAGGCACTATTGCCTGGATCAGCATGGAGAGAGATGGATATGAGGCCGATAAGACCCGCCTTTTTGTGTATGAGATCGGTTCCGGTGAGCGTCGCGAGCTTTCAACTGCATTCAAATATAATATTGAGAACCCCGTTTGGATGCCTGACTCCAAGGGCCTTTACTTTACCTCGTTGGTGGAGGGTCTCCAGGAGATTTGGCGGACAGATCTCGAGGGCAATATGGCCAGAGTTACTCCCGAACGCGAATGGTATAACTTCGGTGCACCTTCGCTCCTGACTTCGACCGCTGAAAATGGTTCGGTAAATGTTGAGCGTCTGATAGCTACCAATCTTTGTATGTTGCGTCCTGCTGAGATAGTTTCCATTAATCCTTTGGATGGCAGCTGGGAGCAGCTAACATTTGAGAATAAGGAAGTTTTGGAACAACTTGATGCGGTAACTGTGGAAGAGAGGTGGATTACCACTTCCGACAACAAAAAGATGCTTACCTGGGTGCTTTACCCGCCCAAATTTGACAAAACCAAGGTCTATCCTTCGATTTTGCTCTGTCTCGGAGGTCCTCAGGGCACTTTGAGCCAAGGGTGGTCTTATCGTTGGAATTATCGTCTGATGGCCTCCCAGGGCTATATCGTGGTGCTTCCCAACAGGCGCGGCACTACTGCATTCGGACAGGAGTGGTGCGAGCAGATCTCAGGTGATTATATAGGCCAAAACATGAGAGATTATTTCGCTGCTGCGGATGCTCTCAAAGCTGAGCCTTATGTGGGCAAAATGGCTGCTGTAGGTGCCTCTTATGGTGGCTATTCAGTATTTTATCTGGCAGGAATACACCAGAAGAGATTCGATGCATTCATTGCACACGCCGGTATCTTCAATGTGGAGCATATGTATATGACTACTGAGGAGATGTGGTTCCCCGATTGGGACAACGGCGGCATCGCGCAGCCTGATACTTATATGGCAGGTTCTCCTTGGAGCAACAATCCCGTGGCAAAAAGGCACTATGCCAACTCACCTCACAAACTGGTGGAAAAATGGGACACACCTATCCTGATAACTCACGGCGAGCTTGACTACCGTGTACCGGTTGACCAGGGAATGGCTGCATTCAATGCCGCCCAAATGATGGGAGTTACCTCTAGAATGATACTCTTCCCCGATGAAAATCACTGGATACTCAAGCCTCAGAACTCCATCCACTGGAACCGCGAGTTTTTCGGATGGCTGGAGACATACCTCAAAGATTGAGGTACGTGGTGCGGGTTGCGAGTTTCGAGGTGCGAGTTTCGAAACTCAGAACTAAATCAAAACTGATTACAAATAATAACATATTAACATAAACAAAACATGTTTGAAAAAAGCACATATATTTCAAGGCGTAAAAGGCTTGCGGAAAGCATTTCAGAGGGAATAATTCTGATTCTCGGCAACAGTGAGGCAAGCTCGAATTACCGTGACAATACCTATCTTTTCAGACAGGATAGCTCATTCCTCTATTTCTTCGGACTTGATAAGCCCGATCTGGCCGGAGTAATCGATGTGGAGAGTGGAGAGGAGATTATTTTCGGTAACGATGTTGATATTGACGATATCATCTGGATGGGGCCCCAACCGCTTATTTCCGAGCAGGCCGCATCTGTCGGCGTGGCTAAAAGCACACCTTTTGCCTCTTTGGAGACATATTTAGCGGAAGCTAAATCCAAAGGACGCAAAATACACTTTTTGCCTCCGTACCGCAATCACAACAAGATCCTCCTTCATAAAATGCTGGGAATAGGATTTGATGAAATGAAAGAGGCCGCCAGCGTGGAGTTGATTAAAGCGGTGGTGGCTCTTCGTGAGATTAAAGAGGAGTGTGAGATCGTGGAGATAGAGAGAGCTTGTGAATTGGGCTATGATATGCACATGGCAGCGATGAAGGCAATGAAATTGGGAATGGTAGAGCAGGAGCTTGTGGGAATAATGGAGGGGATTTGTGCCTCCGGTGGCATTATGCCCTCATTCCCGATAATTCTTTCACAAAACGGCGAGACTCTCCACAATCATACGCACCATCAGACACTCACCGAAGGGCGACTTTGTGTGATAGATGCAGGTGCTGAGATTAATACTCGCTACGCTTCCGATTTTACACGCACTCTGCCCTGTAGCGGTAAATTTACCCGGCAGCAGGCTGAGATTTATTCGCTGGTTGCAGCGGCAAATAACTATGCCATAGGGGCTTCCCGTCCCGGTATCTCCTATACTGATGTTCATATTGGGGCTGTGACTGTGCTGGTACAGGGCCTGATAGATTTGGGTCTTGTCAACGGTAATGCTGAAGAAGCTGTTGCTGCCGGTGTTGCGGGTCTCTTCATGCCTCATGGTCTTGGGCACCAAATGGGTCTTGACGTGCATGATATGGAGGATTTGGGAGAGGATTTTGTCGGTTATGACGATAAATACAAACGCTCTAAACAGCCCGGCCTTGCTTCATTGAGGATGGGCAAGATGCTGGAGGCAGGCCATGTATTGACTGTGGAACCCGGAATCTATTTCATTCCCGCTCTGATCGAGAAATGGCATAATGAAGGGACTTGCGAAGGTTTTATAAACTTCGCTAAACTGAAACCCTATTACAAATTTGGCGGTATCCGCCTTGAAGATGACATTCTCATCACACCGGAAGGATGTCGTCTGCTCGGCTCAAGGCGTCTTCCCATAACCGTGGAAGATGTGGAGCGTGAAATGGCCTCCTGAGGTTTATAAGGTAGAGAACCAAATTGGCCCGATTGGGCATAAAGATGCACTACAGATCAAATAACACTTTAATAATAATAGTTGCAATAGATATATGAAAAAAATTCTCACAATCGTTTCCATTTTGGGCCTTTCGCTGACACTGTCGGCCCAGACAATTTCAAAGAGTGAACTGGCGGAAATTCAGGGCAGTTTTGTAAAGGATGCCTCCACCATTGCGCTCCAAAACATATTGACCAACGACAAAAACATTAAGAGCAAGGCGCTTAGCCACGCCAAAACGGCTAATCCCGTGGACCACTACTTTAAATATCGTGTAAACATCAAGGGAGTTACCGACCAGAAGAGCTCCGGAAGATGCTGGATGTTTACTTCGATGAATGTTTTCCGTCCCGATGTTATCAAACAGTTCAACGTTCCCTCATTTGATTTTTCCCACAACTTCTGCTACTTCTGGGATATTTTCGAGAAATCGAACCTTTTCCTCGAAAACATCATTGCTACGGCAGACAGAGATATGCAGGACAGGGATGTGGAGTTTTTCTTCAAATCCCCAATAGGAGATGGCGGAGTTTGGAACCTCTTCTATAATATCGCTGAAAAGTATGGAGTCGTACCCAAGCAGGTGATGCCTGAGACCGAACACTCCAATAATACCGGTCAGATGACCTCAATCATCAGAGAGAGGCTCCGTGCCGGTGGTTATAAGCTTCGCGAAATGTATGCGGCAGGCAGCAAGATCAATGCTCTGCGTGCCGAAAAAATCAATATTCTCAAAGATGTCTATCGTGTGCTTGCGCTCTGTCTGGGTGAACCCCCAACCGAATTTAGCTGGAGATACAAGGATAACAATGGAGAGATTAAGGTGCTTACCAGTACTCCTCTGGAGTTCTACAAGAGCATTATTCCGGAAAATTACAACCCCGAGACCTATGTGATGATAATGAATGACCCCACCCGCGAATATTACAAGGTTTATGATATTTCCAATTATCGTAATACCTACGAGGGGATAAATTGGGTCTATCTCAACCTCCCCAACGAGGACATTAAGGCAGCCGCACTAGCTTCATTAAAGAACAATGAGCCGATGTATGCCTCCTGCGATGTGGGCAAGCAGTACAATAGTGCAGCCGGCATTCTCGATCTTGGTACTTATGATTACGAGACTCTTTTTGGTATCGATCTGAAAATGGACAAAAAGGCACGTATCTTAACTCGCCAGAGCGGATCTGCCCATGCAATGAGCATTATAGGATGTGACACTGACGAAAATGACGTGCCGGTGAAATGGGAGTTTGAGAATAGCTGGGGTCCTGCATCGGGCAATAAGGGCTTTTTAACCTTTACCGATGAATGGTTTGACGAATATCTGTTCCGCATTGTGATCAACAGGAAATATCTAGACGCCAAGGCTATCAAGGCACTTGACTCCAAACCTATAGTGCTTCCTCCCTGGGATTATATGTTTTAGAGCGTGATGTTGGCCATAAAGGTAGTAGCGGTTATACTCGGGATTCTGGGATTGGCAGGATGTCTCCTGCCGGTCATCCCGGGACCGCCTTTCAGTTGGGTAGGAATCCTGCTGCTCTATTTTTGGGGCGATGAGCCCATCTCCACGCGTTTTTTAATCATTTGGCTGATAATTACTATAATTGTGACCATTTTGGACTATATTGTGCCCGCCTACTTTACCAAGGTCACGGGCGGTTCCAGAGCTGCTTCTCGCGGATCACTCGTGGGCCTTTTCGTAGGTTTGATATTTTTTCCTCCGTGGGGTATGATTATAGGAGCATTTATTGGTGCACTTTTAGCTGAAATGCTGGTCAATGGAAGCAAGATGGGGCACTCTTTCAAAGCTGCTCTGGGCTCATTCCTCGGTTTCTTCTTTGGCACCTTTCTCAAGCTTTCCGCTTCAGCGGTAATGATGTTTTACATCGTGAAATTCCTTTGAGATTTGTGAGATGGATTGGTTATTTCAGGTAAAAAGGGGGAAATGCCGTCACTTTTTTAAGATTAAAGAGCCTAGTTTCAAAAATAATGTTAATTTTGCAGGTATATAAATATGGATTTTTGTCCCTTATTTGTATCTTAATCCAAAGAAAAGACTAGCTGTAAATTGAGCAATAACTTAAAATTTAAACGTTTTATTAACCTAAAATTTCATTTATGTTCCTTTCAGTGGGGACAATGTGGGCTCAGAACATTACTGTTAAAGGTAAGGTTATCGACAGTAATGGAGAGCCTGTGGTTGGCGCGTACGTACTTGTAGAGGGTACACGTCAAGGAACATCTACCGACATTGATGGTGTATATTCGCTTTCAGCTCCCAGGAATGGCGCACTTGTCGTTTCCTGCATGGGCTATAAGGATTTAACAGTCCCTGTAAATGGCAGAAGCACTATTGATGTGATTCTCCAGGAAGACGCAATGCTTCTTGAAGATGCCGTTGTAGTTGGTTTCGGTACGCAACGAAGGGAAAACCTGACAGGTGCGGTTGCATCTGTAAACGTTTCACAGGCCCTCGAAAGCCGTCCTATTGCTGACGTGGGTCGTGGTCTCCAGGGTATGACTCCCGGTTTGACCGTACGTGTTGGTTCTACTGAGGTTGGTTCTGATCCCTTGTTCCGTATCCGTGGTCACGTAGGCTCGTACTATGGTGGCTCATCTCCTCTTATCCTGTTGGACAACGTGGAGATTCCTTCCATTAACCTTGTAAACCCTGATGACATTGAGTCTATCTCAGTATTGAAAGATGCCGCATCCGCTTCCATCTATGGTGCAAAAGCAGCATTTGGTGTTATCCTCATTACTTCCAAGAAGGGTGCTAAGACTGAGACTATCAAGGTTAACTATTCTGCTAACTTCTCCTTCCAGAGCCTTATCGATACTGATGGTATTGCAGACGTTGATGCTCTCCACTATACTGTAGAGGCAGCCGAACGTCTTGGTACATACACTCCCGTCGGCGCTTTTTGGCTCATAGACCGTGCCGGTTACAATGCCGCAGTTGCGTGGAAAGAGAAATATGGCAGCACACTTGATCCTTATGCCCCCATGGTATATGGTCGCGACTGGTATCTTGACTCTTCCAACCGTAAGATCGGTGTTCGTACTTACGACCCCTATGTTTACATGATCAATCAGGGTGCTCCTACACAGAGTCACAATATCTCTGTTCAGGGTAAGACTGGCAAGACCAATTTCAACATCAGCCTCGGCTATCTCGGTCAGAGCGGTATGTTGAAACCGACGGAGTATGACGACTTCACCCGTTATAATGCCAATGTAAGGCTTGCAACCCAGGTTAATGACTTTGTTAATGTGCATGCAGGTATGATGTACACTCATACCAACAAGTCATGGGCATTTGCAACCAACTCGACTACAGCTGACCCTTGGTACTATCTTTTCCGCTGGGGACCGACCTATCCGTTGACACCCACCGATGAGTTTGGCAATTCTCTCCGCAACCAGATTTATGAAATGGGTGCTGCAAACGAGGCCAATATTAAGGGTAGCTATACCAGTGTGAATGTGGGTACAACCATTACTCCCATTAAGAACTGGAACATCAAGCTTGACTACACTTATGCAGCCAACAATTCTCAGGAGTTCAACCCCGGTATTACCTATTGGGCAGCAAACCTCTGGAGTGGTGCTCATGCAGTAACGGACGATCAAGGCAATTTTGTTACCGTGAATAACGAATGGGATCAGTACAATAAGTTGGGCCCTTCAATTATTCAGCAGACTCTCCCTGTACAGAGCTATACTCAAAGTTATGACTCTTACTATCAGGATTCATTTACCTCGATCAGACAGACCTGGAACGTAACTACCGACTACCATCTCAACCTTGCCAATAATCACAAGTTCGATTTCCTCCTCGGAATGCAGGCAGTAGATTACAAATACACAGGCGTTTGGGGTAAGAAGATGACTCTTATTGATATTACCAATCCTCAGTTTGCTCTTGCTACCGGTACACAGACCGCAGGTGGTTCCAACTCATGGAGCTCTACCCTCGGTTTCTTCGGTCGTGTAAACTACAACTACAAGGATAAATATCTGGTTGAGGCGAACCTTCGTTATGATGGTTCTTCCAAATTCCCCACTCATCTGAAGTGGAGATGGTTCCCCTCATTCTCCGCCGGCTGGCGTGTAAGTCAGGAGCCCTGGATGCAGGATATTTCCCATGTTCTCTCTTCACTTAAGCTCCGTGCATCATGGGGTATGATTGGAGACCAGACAGTATCCAGCTCACAGTATATTCCTCTGATGAATGCTCAGACTACTTACTGGATCCACAATGGTGTAAGGGACAATGCTTTTGCTACTCCCGGTCTTGTGGCTGCCGACATTACCTGGCAAGACATTGTGACCCTTGACTTCGGTCTTGAGTTCTCGCTCTTCAACCAGGTTGACTTCGTACTTGGCTGGTATCAGAGAGATACCAAGAACATGATCGTGGGAATGGAGGGTCTCGGTTATAACCTCGGTTCTGTTCCCCCTAACGGCAACTTCGGTTCTCTCCAGACCAGAGGTTGGGAAGTATCGGTAAACTATCGCAAGATATTTGACAATGGCTTTAGTCTCTCAGCTGCCGCATCTATCTCAGATGCTAAGACTATCATCACTGAGTATGGCTCAGCGCTTAGCATCGGTGGCTGGTACAACGGCAAGACCTATGGTGAGATCTGGGGTTACCGTGTTGACGGTCTCTACACCTGGGATGACTTCGGTCTGCAGCCCGGACAGTGGAGTCAGCTCGAGCAACTCATCGCTACTGACAAGTATGGCAGATATTACCAGAACGTTAAAGGATATGCTTCACAGGGTAAGATTACTTCAGGTAATGCTATTTCAGGCCCCGGTGACGTAAGATTCAAAGACCTCAATGGTGACGGTATTATTGACGACGGGTCAAGAACTTTGAAGATAAAAGACGAAAATGGTAACTGGGTTCCCGATTATGGTGATCTCGATGTTATCGGTAACACCACTCCACGTTATGAGTATAGCTTCCGTGTTGACCTCGGCTGGAAAGGATTTGACTTCTCCATGTTCTGGCAGGGCGTTGGCCAGAGAGATCTCTGGGGTGGTTCAGCTCTCACAATACCGGGCTTCAACTCTTCAGACGGTGCAATGGCACAAGCCATCGCAGGCAACTTCTGGTATGAGACTCTCGATGCCAGCGGCAATGTGATAGATGCAAACTATGATGCATTCTACCCTCGTGCCAATAACCTCTGGTCAAGTGGAACAGGCTTCAATATGCAAGTTAATGACAGGTATCTCCTTAATATGGCATACCTCAGACTCAAAAACGTGACTCTCGGTTATACTATCCCTGAGAAGATCACCAAGAAGGCTTTCATTGACAAGCTCCGCGTTTATGTTTCTTTCGAGAACTTCCTCACCTTTGACAAGCTCAATGGTCTTCCGATTGACGTTGAAGAGATTCCGGGTTACTCATACCTCAACTCTTCCAACTACAACTCAAGTCGTACGGGTGTTGGTGCTCCTGCATTTAGGAGTGCTTCATTTGGTGTTCAGTTAACATTCTAAATATTGCTTAAGACAATGAAAAAGATATTATATTTCTTATTGGCTCTCGTTCTGCTTGTTCCGACAAGCTGTAGCGATTTCCTAGAGCGCAACTCCTTGACGAGCATGGACGACAGTAACTTCTGGAAGACAGAAAACAATGTCCGCCTCTTTGTCAATGGAGCATACGCCTACTATTTCAGTGGCTATTCCGACAACTGGGGCTCAGTATATGCCCCTGAGGTGTACGCTACTCCTTATAATGATGACCGTACCCTTACCGGGACACAGCCCAGCATTATGGTCTCAGTACCTAAGGACAACTGGTATCGCGCTGAGTCAACAGCCTATCGTGGCACCTGGCTCAGACATCGTGGTTCGGCTCCCTGGAACTTTGCCTATATTCGCAAATGGAATCTGCTTATTGAGCGCCTCGATATGATGCAAGAGGAGGGCAACCTGACTGCAGAGGCATACAACCACTGGATGGGTGTAGCCCGTTTCCTCCGCGGATGGGAATATAGCCGTCTGGTACAGTCGTTTGGCGACGTTCCATACTATGATAAACAGGTTGATCCTACCGACATTGATGCTCAGTTCAAGGATCGTGATCCCCGTACCTTTGTAATGGATCAGGTAAAAGCTGACTTTGACTACGCAATGCAAAATGTGCGCGCGGATGATGGTCTCGACTATATCAACAAACATGTTGTTGCTACCGTAGCATCGCGCTGTATGCTTTTCGAAGGCTCATGGCTTACTTATCACAAAAACGATGAGGCTCTGAAGACCTGCTCGGATATTGACGGTCATGCCAAGACATATCTCCAGGCAGCGGTTCAATATGCAGAAGTTACTATCAATTCAGGTAAGTATGGCTTTAATAAGGATTTCCGTACGCTATTTGGAAACCTCTTTACTACCCTTACGGGTTCAGCCAATGAGGTTATCCTCTATCGTACTTATAACAAGTCCGTCAACAATGCGTCACAGCACTGCTATGCTTCTTACTCGGGTGGTAATCAATCACGTGAAAGCCAGCGTACATCAGGCAACTTCGCTACTCTCAAGGCTTGGATTTGTCAGGACGGTCGTCCCTACAACTCCTCGACTGTTGAGAATGTAGAGAGTTTCCGTCTGCAGGATATGGTTGTTACCCGTGACCCTCGTTTTGAGGCTTCATTCCTCGACGAACCCTGGACAACGGCAACAGGCCTCTTTGTTCAGAAGTTCATCGACCGTATAGGTTGTGACTACTTCTGGAAAGGCGGTACCTCTCCTGCTTATTACAACTCCTGCACCAATGAAAACGGTTTCCCTTGCATCCGTTACGCAGAGACCGTTCTCAACTGGCTTGAGGCAAAAGCTATACTTGCTGATTTCTTCGGTGGTGCAGCCGTTACCCAGGCTGACCTCGATAAGTCTATCAACGCCATACGTACCCGTCCTCTTGACCAGGTTGCAATAGATAAGGGTGTTAAGCAGACAGCTCCTCTTACTCTTGCGATGGTTAGTTCTATGAACGATCCTGAGAGGACCTCTGATATTCAGAAGACCACTCTCGGTTACAAGACACGCGGAGCATGTTCTCCTCTAATGTGGGAGATTCGTCGTGAGCGCCGTATGGAGTTCTTCATGGAGAACGTACGTACCCTTGATATTCGCCGCTGGGGATGGCTTGAGCTTATGCTTTCTACCAACAACCCCGACATTGCAGTGGGTGGCTGGGTTGAACTCGACCTTGCACGCAATAAACCTGCAGACAATCCTACTCAGCTTACCAATTTGAAGAAGACGAGAAACAATGCCGGTTATAACCTTCTCACAGCTTCCAATGTAAACATAGTTTCTGTGCGTCACATTGAAAGTGTGAATGCAGATGGTTCAATCGTTCTTGGTCCGAGAATCTTCTTTGACGGCTCTAACTACAGCGAGATGCGTGGTTTCCTTGTTCCTCAGAACTTCAAGGACTTCCCCGAAATAAACGTGGATGTGCGCAACTATCTTGAGCCTATTTGTAATGACATTATCAACCAGTATGTTGAGAAATCGGCTTCTACCGGTAAAGAGTACAAGATCACTCAGAACCCGGGTTGGTAATAAGAATGTTGCCTAACGGCAAATTTTAAAAAAGCTCCGAAAGTTTTTGACTTTCGGAGTTTTTTTATGCTTGCACCCCGTACCCCGTAAACTGTACCCCGCACTACTCAAAACAATGTGCTATTGAAAGAAGAGGTTGATGGAATGGATCCGGTAATGAAATTGCGGAATTGATAGTTCTCTTCGCCGGTTAAGAATTCCGTCTCGATAGGAATATAGAAGAGACGTTTTTTTAGTTCTGAAGAGAGGTGATTGTTGGAAATAAGCCTCTGGGCATCCTTTTCCGTTGTCAATATGAGAGCGCGTGGATTGCTCCTTGCAAAATATTCGATATCACGGATATTGCCACGAGTAAACTCGTGATGGTCTTTGTAAGCAATGTTTGTGATCTGCTCATAGATGTCTGAGAGGTGCATCAATAGCGGTTTTACATTGGCTATGCCGGTAAAGAGTCCTACCTCCTTGGAATAGATATATCTCTTGTCGCCTATTTCGGCAAAGATCGGCTCTATGGGGCAGTACTTTATTCTGGCAAAGAAACAGGGGAAATCATTACTTATCCGGTTGGCTTTTTTGATGGTTTCACGCTCCCATTCGTCAAGGTGTTCAGGACATTTGGTGATTATTATGGCATCAGCCCTGCGCATCTGCTCCGGGAGGTCTCTCAAGCGACCGATAGGGAGGAGGTTGTCCTTGAACAGCGGTCTGTGATAATCTATCAAGAGTATGTTTTTTGAAGGCATCACCTTTCTGTGTTGAAAAGCATCATCCAGTACTATCACTTCCGGACGCAACTCCTCAGGCAGGGCAAGCAACTGTGCGATTCCTCGTTTGCGCTTGGTGTCCACCGCTACGATAACCTCCTCATTTTTTTTCTTCATCTGCAGAGGTTCATCCCCTACCTCACGCGCTGTGGCATTGCTGTCAACTATTCTGAATCCCCTCGTTTTTCGCTTGTATCCGCGCGAGAGAATCGCTACCTTATGTTGAGGCTTAAGCAGTCGCACAACTAGTTCCACGGTCGGAGTTTTGCCCGTCCCTCCAACAGTAATATTGCCTATTGAGATGACAGGCACATCAAACTGATGTGATTTGAAGACGCCCTTGTCGTACAGACGATTCCTCAACTTTAGCGTCAAATAATATGGGAATAGTAAAATCTTACTTCTTATCATTTTTTTATACTCAAAACTATTACTGGCTGTTGGCTTTTGATTTATTTTAAACTCTTAACTTTCAATTTCCAATTGATCTTAACTTTCCAAATCAATATCATTACTCCCCATTCTCCTGCTTTCTCTACACTACCCACTCCAAACTCAAACTATAA
>JAAZMM010000118.1 GCA_012798805.1 Bacteroidales bacterium | reverse complement strand
ATTGAGGATGGTGTTGAATTCGGTGCAGGTTCCAAAGAGGTCAGCTACTCGTTTCACAAGATCGTCTTTAAAGAGAAATGCGTCATCAAATCTGCGTGTGATTAAGACCTTTTTAAGGCGGAAATATTCGGCATAGGGGGAGTCCTGTGGAAATCCTTTTGGGATTCTCTTCAGGGCTCCATCCCATTCCGGTTCAAATCCTTCAGCCTTATTCATAGCTTTGAGGAGCGCTTCGCCATTGAGCATAAACTCTTCCCTGATACTCCTTATAACTTTCGATTCAGGATTGTAGGCACCACAACACATCAGGTGTCCATCAAGATAGCCTGCATGATAAGGTTCTATATGAAAATAGTATCCGGAATGACCGCTGCATTTGCCGCCCTTAGCTATGAATACGCCGAAATGTTTTTTATAGGGAGTTTTATCCTTACTGAATCTTAAGTCCCTGTAGAAGCGGTAAGTACAATCCTTAAGAGTGAGGCCTCTGACTTCGGGGTCAAAACGTCCAACGCGCTCGATGAGCTCCGCAGCAAAGTCGTTGAATATAGCTTGTGCCTCCTTATAACGCCCTTTGTTGGCATCAAACCAGGGTTTATTGTTATTCGGAACCAGATCCGTAAGAAATGACAAAACTCTTCTCATAATAAGCTATTGGCCTTTGGCGATTGGCTTCTTAAAAACTATTCTAAATCCATATCTGCCAAAATATGCTTGGCATAGTTGTAGCCCAGATGATCGTAGAGTGCCAGATGATGTTCCATACGATCTAAAAAATCTTCATAATCACGAACCTCAGCCGGACGCCACTGCACTTCACACAGGGCTGCCATACGTGGCAGAGCCATATATTCTACATGATCGGTGGTCTTAATATATTCGCACCACACATTGGCCTGAACCCCAAGTATATGGCGATGGAATGAAGAATCCACCTCTTCGGGGAATGGATTGAATGAATAAACCTGCTCCACAGGGAGAAAACCTCCAATTGCAAGAGGCTCACTCTCCCTATCTTTGCTCTGATAATAGTCAAAATAGAAGTGGGAATAGGGCACCATAATCACATCATGTCCCATATTTGCAGCGGTCACACCCCCTTTAATGCCCCTCCAGGACATCACAGTCGCATTAGGAGCAAGCCCGCCCTCGAGTATCTCATCCCAGCCTATGATGCTGCGGCCATGATCGTTGATATATTTTTCAATTTCAGATGTAAGCCAGCTCTGGAGACGCTGCTCCGCAGTATGCCCATCCTTGGCAAAGAGTTTTTCCGCCTTGATACGAGCCTGGCAGTCGGGACAGACCTTCCAGTGATCCTTAGGACATTCATCTCCTCCGATATGGATATATTTTGAGGGAAATAGCTCCATTATCTCATCCATTACATCCTTTAGAAACTGTACGGTACCATCCTTTCCGGGACAGAGTACCTTCTCGGTAATACCCCAGCGTGGCCACACCTCATATTGTTCGCCGGTACAGCCGAGTTCCGGATATGATGCTATGGCCGCCAGCATATGACCGGGCAGATCTATTTCAGGAATTATAGTAATATAACGCTCAGCAGCATAGGCTATCACCTCTTTTATATCCTCTTGTGTATAAAATCCGCCGTGAGGCGTCTCATCACTGGACTCAAAGTCCTTCCCAACTACCGTATGGCTTCTCATAGAGCCTATCTCGGTCAGTTTTGGATATTTTTTAATCTCAACACGCCAACCCTGGTCATCGGTCAGATGCCAGTGAAATGTGTTGATATTGTGAAGAGCAATGATATCGATATATCTCTTGATAAATTCCTTATCAAAAAAGTGGCGTGATACATCAAGATGCATTCCCCTGTAAGCGAAAAGAGGAGAGTCAATTATTGAGACATTTGGAAGCTCTACTGTGCCGAATTTACCGATAGGAAGGGACTTCCTGAGGGTCTGGATGCCATAAAAAACACCAGCCGGACTCTTTCCTACAACCGCAACCCCCTCTTTACCCACCGAGACCATATAGCCCTCATCACTCTCCATAGAGCCTTCAGGATCAACTGATATAACAATATTGTTATCATAATTTGAACCATCGGCGGGCTCATATTTGAGCTTGAGACCGGTAATTTGCTTAATATATTCGGAGAGAAAAGCGGCATTGCGCTCCATCTGAGCATCATTTGCATCATAGACTATCTTAGTCTTTGAGTTTAGCACAAATGGAGCACCGTCAAGCTCTGTGATAGAGATTGGAAGTGGAACGACATCATAGTCGGCCTCTCCACTTTCAGCATTACAGGATAGTGCAATAAAAGCGGCTGCTCCGAGCAATAAAAGTTTGAAGTTATTCATGATCTATCTTTATATTTTTGATTATTATTTCAATTAAAAAGGATATCCGATACCGAAATGGATTGCATAACCATTTTTTCGGAACCACATATCGGGTGAATGCCATTTCTGAGTAACCGGGTTATAGGCCTTAATACCGGTATCCAGACGCACCAGCAAGAGATCGAAATCCAAACGCAATCCCAATCCCCAGTTGGCTGCGATGCTTTTGGCAAAATTCTCCGCAGTAAAAATACCGCGTTCGTCCCTGGCAACTCCATCTATCGATGCGCGCTGCAGATTCCAGACATTACCGGCATCTATAAAAAGCGCACCCTGCAACTTCCAGAAAAGGGGAAAACGAAACTCGAGGTTAGCCTCGAGGCGCATATCACCCGTCTGGTTGGCGATGGCAAAAGAGGAGCTCACAGGAGCCGATCCGGGACCAACGGAGCGCGACTGCCACCCTCTCATACTGTTTGAACCTCCTGCATAGAAGAATTTTTCGAAAGGAAGAACATTTGAATTACCATAAGCATAGCCAACTCCGGCCAGGAGCCTTCCGGCAAGTGCCAATCTCTTCTGCCGCCCAAAACGCAAGGTCTCGACCAATGAGATTTCGGTACGGAAATATTGCGAATAGGGCACTCCCCAGATCAGATAGGAGCCCTTTTCATCCTGTTTCAACCCCCCGTTGAATATAGAAAGCATATTGCCCGCAAAATCAGCTTGTATTCTGAGGTAAAAGTATGTATCTTTTGGATTGGTAGCACTATTGGTGGTAAAATAATACATTCCTCCGCCACCGAAGTCAAAGTGATTGCGGTAAGAATTGATCAGATATGGGTCTTTGAGATTTGAGTAAAAATCATCATCCATATTATAAATTCGCACCACGTTGAATTGCAGAGGATTTATCTGAAAATAGGACCTCCGGTTGCGATTCCAGTTGTAGCCGTAGGCTGTGGAAACGATTATTCGGGTGTACTCAGGACGGTTCTGATAGTTGTAGGAGAGATTGATATCAGTACGCGGAAGTGTTTGCTGGAAAAGGTTCACTGGCAGGAAAAGAAACCTCGGGAAGGTGATGGAGGATGATATTGCGAACTCGTTGGAGCGGGTAGGATCTTTAAATTTGAACTGAAAGTTGCCTCTGAATCCAAGAGAAAAATATTCTCCTCCTCCAAATATATTCTTATGATAATAGGAGAGCGATGGAGTGATACCAAAGAGTCCTGAGGAGTTGAATGAACCTTCAAGATTGGCCCTGACTCCCTGAAGTTTGGAAGGAGTGAGCATTATCCGACAATCTACCATGGAAGAATCGGCCTCGCTTAGCTGTACGTTCACACTGCTGAAAAGCCTTATACTGGCAAAGCGTTCGTAGGTGGTGTTTATCACCTGTTCATTGTAGAGCTCGCCGGGCTTTATGGTATTGATCTGCCAGAGAAATTTATTACGCACCTTGAGACCGGCCATCGGGACAATGGAAACCGACCCAATGTGATATTGTCTGTGAGGACGGGCACTCGACTCCGATTCATTCCGGGTATAATTTTCAAGGGCAACGGTCAGATCGGCTCTATCCTTCTGCCTTACGGTATCTGCATAAAAGAAAAAATAGTTTTTGGTAAAGCCGTAGTAACCATGTCTGCGATAGAGAGATGCAAGACGTTCGGATTCATCTTCGAGATCCTTCTCGGAAAGTATGTCACCCACGTTGATAGTATAGTTGGCCGAGTCTGATGCCAATAATTCCCGCATATAGGGATCCGGAACCTCATAACTTATGCTATCTATAATATAACGTTTACCGAGGGTAACATCATATTTGACTGTGACATTCTTTTTCTTTTTAAGTAT